>JAUUZM010000063.1 GCA_030589965.1 Bacteroides sp. | reverse complement strand
GAGGTTAAATTTTTCTGAAGCTGTAAAAATAAGAAAATTTAAATGCCAGTATCCTGACCCTTGTCACATACGCATAAATAATTGTTAAAATGCGTTCGGCGTATAACTTTTTGCTACTGTAAACCGTAGATTTGTAACAGAAATAGGCAGGATTCCCATAAATAAGAGAAAATGATGAGATCAATTATATTGCTGCTTGTTGCCATAATTCTGGCTCCTGCGGCACTTATCGCTCAGGAAACACAGGCAACAAAAATCCAATGGATTTCCATCGAGGAAGCAGAGAAACTGAACAAGGAAAAGCCAAAAAAGATTATGATCGATGTTTATACGGATTGGTGCGGATGGTGTAAAAAAATGGACAAAGAAACTTTTACTAATCCGATAATTGCCGAGATCATTAATGAGCATTACTATGCAGTCAAGCTGGATGGGGAAGGAAAAGATGAGATTACTTTTAACGGAACAAGCTATAAATTCGTTGCCCAGGGTTCAAGGGGATACCATGAATTGGCAGCCGGTTTACTAAATGGGAAACTATCCTATCCCTCGATTGCATACCTGACGGAAGAACTTCAACTTCTTGGTGCAGTGCCTGGATACAAGACCCCCTCTGGTATCGAACCACTTCTTAACTATATCGCTGAAGATAAATTCACTACGCTGAGCCTGGAGGACTATTCAAAGACTTTTGAAAGTAAACTGGGGAAATAATTACATTGCTCACCTGGTCTGTGAACTTTCTATTCTGCCGGAGTAATTGGCAATGAAAGTACTTTCCCAAATTGATTCACCTGGCAGCGATCCTTTAAGAGGGTACGCCCACCAAGACTAATTTCTATTTCTGCGAGATCAGGTACCCGGTAATAGAGTGCATTGGACATAACAGGTAGTTTTGCATCCTTCTCCTGGTTCTTAAGAATTTCCGTTTTACCAGTATTCCGTATTCCCAGACTCAAAACATCTGAATCTGGTATCCCCTCCTCTACAATTCCCCTGCTTTTTGAAAATTCAAATAATTCTATATTCTCGAATACTTCATCTCCGGAAGGAGTAAAATAAAAGGTGTATCGATACTTCTCATCAAATG
This sequence comes from Bacteroides sp., assembly GCA_030589965.1. Classification (GTDB taxonomy): domain Bacteria; phylum Bacteroidota; class Bacteroidia; order Bacteroidales; family SM23-62; genus SM23-62. The sequence continues at coordinate 10,194 of JAUUZM010000063.1, read as the reverse complement.
ATTTTCCAATAAACAGCTCCAGGTAATCCTGCTCAATCTCATCCAGGCGCTGCACCCCGTAATCAGAAACGAGGGTTGCATTATTGCCGGTTAGCATCATATACCTCTCATACCGGAGTTCAAGTATAAAGTCAGCTGCTTCACTGGCTTTTTCATCAAAGGTCTTAACAATGAGCTGTTCTTTCATTACAGGAACTCTTACAAAAGATGTGTCAGTAAGAATAGTCTTATAAAAGGTATCTATTGACATTACTGTATTTTTCTCCATCGAAAGTTCCGTAAAAAGAGGCCCTTCCGGAGAAGATCCGGGAAGTAAATTATTTGTCTGTGCACCCTCTGCAGCATGGTGATGATAAATTAATCCTTCATGTCCAAGGCTTAGCAAGGGAGACAGGTCGTTATAGCCGGAAATCTGCTTTACCTGATAATATTGTCCGGGATCAACCTCATAATAGGATTCCAATACCACGTTTGAAATTGCATAAGAATTACTGTTCTTGGCAGGAACATCTTCAAGATTGAGTAATCTTTCTGCAAATCGATAATATGGTCCCCTGATGGTACGTGTTTTCACTAATTCCAGCGTAAGCTTAAAGGAGGTCTGTGTCAGACCATAGGTATAGCCGCTTAGGGCTGTTGTGTCTCCCGCATATACCGGTCGGGTTTGAACAATATTCTCAGGTGCGAGGCAGCTGCTTATGACCAGCAGGAATAAAATTATAACACTAAACGTTTGTTTCATTATGCGAACCTTTTAGATACTGAAATGCAAGGCCGAGCGAATCTATGATATCGCTCGCAATCAGAGATTCTTCAGATGAAGCCTCGGCAGCCAGATCACCTGCTAATCCATGCAGGTAAACACCCAACAGGGCGGAATGTGCCGGATTATATCCCTGTCCGAGCAAAGATAGGATTATTCCGGTCAATACATCTCCGCTTCCGGCAGTAGCCATTCCAGGATTTCCGGTAGTATTAAACCAACAACTTCCATCAGGAAAGGCAACACTGGTATGTGCACCCTTGAGAACAGTGATGAGATTATACCTCCTGGAAAATTCTATCTGCCTCAGATGCCTGGTATAACCCGGAGCCTCAGCAGAATTCCCGTCCCCACCGGCCAGGCTCTTGAAAAGCCTGTCAAACTCTTTTGGATGGGGAGTAAGGATGGTATTTTCCGGAAGTTTATCCAGCCAATCAGGATTAGCGGATAAGAGGTTCAGGGCATCGGCATCAATTACCAGGGGAACCCTGACGATTTCAATGAGTTCGTTCAATGCTTTCCCCGAGTTTGGCTTGCATCCCAGTCCAGGTCCAACTCCCACAGCAGAAAACCCATTCAAATCGGGTGGGGCCGAAAATATGATATCAGACTGGTCTATACTTATTAGAGATTCCGGAACTGAGGTCTGAAGGATCTTATACCCAAATCTTGGCACATGTGAGGTCAGCAGTCCAACCCCACTCCTCAGACAGGCTTTTGAAGCCAGAACAGCCGCTCCCATCATCCCGTAGCATCCGGCAACCAGGAGGGAATGTCCAAAGCTGCCCTTATGTGCAAATTTTTTGCGCGTATGAATCAGGGTAGAAAGATACTCTGCTACAAGGTACCTGTAAGGGGATTCTTCGGATTCAAGAATATCCGGATGCAAGCCTATGGGAAGGACCTCCCAAATTCCTGTATACTCCTGGTTTTCAGAGAAGAAAAAAGAAAGCGAGGGTGCCTGAAGGGCCAGTGTGTAATCAGCCCTAAGAATGGAGTCTGGATTATTCCCCTGATTATCCTCTCCAAACAGGCCGCTGGGGATATCGATCGCGACCCTCAGATTCGGGCTCCCATTAACAATGCCTACTACATCCTCCGAAAGTCCGCCAAGCGGCCGGGTAAGTCCGGATCCAAACAGTGCATCCACAATAACTGCAGAAGGATTTTTAATGATGCTATCAGCCAGTATTTCCGTACCACCGGATTCCTCCACCTCAGTAATCCTAACTCTTCCGCCAGAACGAAGCCTCTCGTAATTTATCTGTGCATCCGGAGACAGTTTATCCGAGATACGGATCATGAACACTTCAGGCAGATAATTCATTTCTGACAAAAACCTGGCAACCGCCAGTCCATCGCCCCCGTTGTTTCCCGGACCAACTAGAATAAAAAAGGGTATTCGGGTTTCAAACACTTCGGCTATCCAGAATGCGATCTGCCGGCTGGCCCTCTCCATAAGATCAATAGAGCTTATGGGTTCGTTCTCAATGGTATACCCATCAATTCTCCGTACCTGTTCGGATGTAAATATTTTCATACCTAAACAAAAATAGTACAATATTTCCCATTTATCCGGTGAAAAAAAGATTTCTATATTTGTCGGATTGAATTCGTAAGAACAAAAACATCATCATAATGTTCAAAGGACAACCCAAAGGATTGCTGATTGCCTTTCTTGCCAACATGGGAGAGAGATTTAGTTTTTATATCATGATGGCTTGCCTGGTATTCTTTCTGCAGGCCAGGTTTGGACTTGCCGAGGATAAGGCGGGGAATATCTATAGCACTTTCTACCTTTTGACATATGCTCTCGCCCTGGTGGGAGGATTTATCGCTGACAGGACACGGAATTACAAGGGAACAATTTTCATGGGAATCCTGATTATGCTCCTGGGAAAAATATTAATTGCAGTTCCCGGTCTGACTTACCCCATAACCCTGGTTGCACTATTCGTAATCGCTCTTGGAAATGGCCTGTTCAAGGGGAATCTTCAGGCTATTGTCGGACAACTTTATGACAAACCCGAATTTGCCCACCTGAGAGACAGGGCATTCTCTGTCTTTTACATGGGAATTAATATTGGTGCATTTTTTGCTCCCAGCGCCGCAAACGGGATCAGGAACTGGTACCTGAGATCACAGGGGTATATTTATGACGCAGATCTTGCCGGTCTCAGTAACTCCTTTCTCTCCGGAAGACTTGAGGACACCACTCAACTCCAGATACTGACAGATAAAATGGCCGGGGCACCGGTGGCCGACCTCCAGGCCTATACAACTGATTATATAGAAGCTTTCTCAACGGGGTATAACTATGCATTCGGACTTGCCGCCATTGCCATGACAATTAGCCTGGTGGTATATATATTCTACCATCGTTTACTTCCCGACCGGAAGAAACAGATCGAAGAAAATATAGTTGCTGCAAAAATGCCCTGGTCTGAAGAAAAACCAAGGATCATTGCCCTTCTGCTTGTCTTTCTTGTCGTTATCTTTTTCTGGATGTCCTTCCACCAGAACGGGCTTACCCTTTCATTTTTTGCGAGGGACTACACGGCAACGAATGTGGGTCCCATGACAAATATGTTCTTCGAACTGAAGTCATTCCTGGCGATTATTGTCGCGATAATCGGTCTTATCTACCTGGTAAGAAAGAAATCAAAAAAGATTGAAAAACTTATTGGAGCAGGTATGCTTCTGGTGGGTGCGACACTTGCCTGGTATTTTTATGGAACCTACTCTGAGAGCAACCCTATCCAGCCCGAAATTTTTCAGCAGTTTAATCCCATCTTCATTGTTTTCCTTACCCCTGTGGTAATAGCCTTGTTTACCTACTGGAATAAAAAAGGAATGGAACCCTCATCTCCCCGAAAAATCGGGATCGGAATGATTCTGGCCGCCTCCGGTTTCGTAATCATGATTCTGGGGTCCAGGGGACTAACATCTCCGGCTGACCTGGGAGATATGCCTTCACCTGACAGGATCTCCCCATACTGGTTGATCAATACCTATGTAGTCCTTACCATCTCCGAACTATTCCTGAGTCCCATGGGAATTTCATTTGTTTCCAAGGTGTCTCCACCAAGATTACAGGGACTCATGCAGGGCGGATGGCTTGGAGCCACCGCCATTGGAAACGGACTGCTGTTTGTTGGCAGCCTTCTCTGGATACGGATCGAACTCTGGATTCTATGGTCAGTATTCGTGGCATGCTGTCTCGTTTCCGCTGCATTTATCTTCTCCATAATGAAAAGACTGGAGAACGCTACCGGAAATATGTAAAAGTCGCCCAGGAATATAAAGAACCACCCCTGATTACTCCTGCAGGGGGATGGATTCAGGTTCTGCTGTGATTTCTTTCTTTTTGATGATTTTCCTAGGCTTGTAAGTCTGGGTGGGAATACGGTAGGCAATAGTATAATTAATCTGCATGCTGACTGTTCTGTCCCCTTTTCCAAAGCCTGGAATATTATAGGGAACCATATTCGTGTCCTTGACCTGTGCCAGTTTGATATTGGCCAAAACGGACCAGCCCATGAAGAGATTATCGAAAAGTTCCGCACGTACACCTCCGACAATAGAAATCCAATGGGCATTGAGCTGGTTTTCCACAATATAAGCATCACTTATTCCTTCGAAATAATCATCCGGAATGACAATATCATTCGCCTTATGAGTGAAATATGACATCCCATAACGAAATCCGGCATAAAACATCTCATAAACATTGGTCTGTTCATATTTCAGAAGGTTTACATCAACTCCTAAACGTCCAAAAATTCCATTTGACTGATACTGGTATATATCTTTTTCCAGCTTCACCGTCTGGTACCCAAATTCAATCACGGGGTAAATATCCTGCCAGGCTTCATAGTCCGCTGAGAACGTCAGTGTCATCCGCCCCGGGTCAAAATACAAAAGAGCAAGACTGGCCAGATCGACTCCAATCCTTGGACCCCTGACCCGCATACCTGCCTCCTGTCCAACAGCAGGCCTATTGAGCAGTATCAACAGCAACAGCAGGGCTAATGTATATTTTAATATTCTCAACATCAATAAGATTTACAAGTGGATCTGAAACAACTATGGTATCTATTATATTATTCTGGTAAACCAAAACATTCAGATTGTGGTGAGTAACAAAACCACATTCAAAGGATTCCATTACGAGTTTGGAACTTTTATAAACAGTGATAATATCAGTCAGTGAATCAACCTTGAAATTAAACTCTACATCAATTTTCTCATCGTTTGGCAGAGGAAATGACAATTCTCGTAAGTTAAAAGCAGAATCATAAATCAGGCTGTCCGGTCTGAGGCTGCCGTAAAATGTAACATTATTAAGAATCGTATCCCTATCTGGCCCATCACTACGAACATAAAAACCGGCTTTTACCCTTGCGACCTCAACCCCGGTACATATGCCTTCTTCCTGACATGAATGAAGGGGCAGAACCAGTAAAAAAAGCAGTATGAAATGTATTCGTCTCAATCACCAGGATTTTGGGCCATTCGAATATAGAAAAAGTATTTGAGTAATTCCCGGGGGTTATGAACTCTTAGCATTAATTTGTAAATTTCTACATCACAAATTCAGGAAAAAATGAATTTCCACCGTCTTACATTACTAATCGTTTCAGTTGTCACCCTATCCCCCGTTCAGGCCCAGGAGTATCCTGTTGAAACAGTGGTACAAACAGGTCATTATGCTGAAGTGACCTCAGTGACCTTTAGCCCGGATGGGCGTTTTGCTGCTACCGGAAGTTCGGATAAAACTGTCAAGCTTTGGGAAACCGCTACCGGCAGGGAGATTCGTTCTTTTTTGGGACATACACATGATCTGCGAACCCTGGCATTTAATCCGGACGGCAGCCTGCTGGCATCGATCGACCGGGATTATCATTTAAAAATATGGGAGGTTCCAGGCAGCCGGGAAATTCACGATATTTTCATACCGGAAGACCGTATCCTTTCAGTAGTTTTTCACCCTGAGGGGAACTCCTTCATTGCCGGGACGGAAGATCATCATGCCATACAGTTCAGCCTGGAGGATGCATCTGAAATACAGCGCTTTAAACCGGATACAGCGGATATCTATATGCAGAAAAACTTTGGATATCCCACTGCCCGTTCCGTTGAGATCAGTCCGGATGGCCGAACCCTTCTCACCGGCAGCAACAACTACACTGCCTTCCTCTTTGATCTCCGCACGGCAAAGCAGATCCGGAAGTTTAAAAGCGATCGCACTTCCTGTACTTCATGTTCTATAAATGTTCATTTTTCCCCTTCCGGGGAAGAGATAGTTACCGGTAACATGGACTCTGTTTTCATTTGGAGTACAGCGGATGCCAGCGTCCTTCGCAAAATGGAAGGCAGGAGCAGCCGCTGGGGAGCTTCCAGTTTCAGCTTTGATGGTAAATACATTGCCTCCACCTTATTCGGGGACTGCCACGTATGGAATGCATCCACGGGGGAAGAGGTCACCGTATTGGAAGGACATTTGAAAAATGTCACCGATGTACAGTTTCATCCATCTAAGAATATGGTTATCACGGCAAGTGAAGACCGAACAGCAAAAATATGGAACCTGCCCTCAGGTAAGGAAAAAATTAGCCTGCAGGGATACCTGAATGATGTGGATGAGAAAATTCTGAATGACGGGTATATGTACTGGGTGGCCTTCATGAACGAAATAAAACTTAGTCCGGATGGAAAATATGCCGCCATTGGCAAGATGGGAAACCTTGCCAAACTGTATGATTTCTATACCGGTAAACCGGTCCAGGTCTTTAAAGGCCATGAAGGCATTGTTATCTCACTTGACTTCAGTCCCAATGGAAAACTTCTGGCAACGGGTGCTGCGGACGGAACTGCCAGAATATGGGACATACGGACTGGCGAGATGCTGCACTCTCTTCCTGAACGCCTGGCTAATATTCCCTGTTTTTCGGTGGACTTCAGTCCGGATGGGAAACTTCTGGCCACAGGAAGCTGGGATGGAATGCTAAGAATATGGGAAGTGGAAACAGGCAAACTGATTCAGGGAATAAGGGCACACGAAAATGTATCCCCTTATTCAGTGCAGTTCAGCCATAACGGTTTGTATGTGATCAGTGGTGGACTCGACCGGAAACTGAAAATATTTGAGATCGACACGGGCGAGGAAATACGTGAATTAATCGGACATACAAACGTGGTATCCGCCGTAAGAAGACACCCCGATCACAATAAGATAATTACCACAAGCTGGGATGGGAAGGCCAAGTTATGGGACCTGGCAACGGGTATGCAGCTCCGGAAATTCACCGCCCACCAGGCCAGGATACAGTCCCTTGACATCGATGAATCCGGCAACTTTATGGTGACCGGATCTGATGATAATACCGCCCTCTTATGGGATATTGCAACCGGAGAAGTAATCAGGAGTTTCTCTGGCCATAAGGGAACCGTCAGCTCAGTAGATATTGACTCTTCAGGCGAACTACTGGTAACCGGAAGTCATGACGGAACCATAAAAACATGGGATATAAACACAGGAGAACTCCTTCTTACATATATCTTTATGGGTGAGAATGACTGGATGGTTTCAACGGCTGACGGTCATTTTGACGCTTCCGAAGGCGCCCGTAAATCTATTTTTTTTGCAAGCGGTACTGAACTCTTCAGCATTGACCAGTTCTTCGATGAGTTTTACAGTCCGGGTTTACTTCAGGAAAAACTTAAGTCCAGAGATCCCTCATCAGATTCCCAACCTGAATCAGGCCAACCTCTTTTCCGGGGCGAAAGCATTCAAAAACGATTGAAAGAATCACCTCCTCCAACAGTTGAGATCACTTCACCTGGGAATCTCGATACCGTCAGCACGCCAAGAATCAATTTAAACATAAATATCACCAACCGTGGCGGAGGAATCAGCGAGATCAGGGTCCTGAATAACGGTAAGCGCATACCTGTCAGTAATGAGGACCTGTATAAAACAAAGAAAGAAGGAAAATCTTTTCAGCAATCCGTAGAGATCAACCTTGTACAGGGCAATAACACCCTGCAGGTCAGCGCATACAGCAATGGAAGAATAGAATCTTTCCCTTCGGCCATAAGGATGTATTATGATGGAAAAGGCCAGGTAATAAATTGTTACCTGCTGGCCGTTGGCATTAACGAATATGAAAATCCTGCCTTGAATCTCAATTACGCCAAAAACGATGCCAGAGCCTTCAGTAAAGCATTGCGGGAACAGGGAAAAAATATCTTTCAGAATATTGAGGTCATTTCCCTGTACGATAAGGAAGCAACTAAGAAGAATATACTTCAGGCACTGGAAGAATTATCCGGCAAGGTCAGGCCGGAAGATGTATTTGTCTTTTTTTATGCCGGACACGGGAGTATGGTGGACAATACATTTTACTTCATCCCAACAGAGAATGTGAGTCTATACCAGGCTGAACGATTGGCCGCAGAATCCCTGGAAGCAGGAGCTATGCAGGAAAAATTCAGTGAAATAGCTGCCCTGAAACAGGTGATTGTCCTGGATGCCTGCCAGAGCGGCGGTTCAGCCGAGATCCTTGCACAGAGGGGTGCCATGGAAGAAAAAGCAATGGCTCAACTTTCCAGGAGTTCCGGGGTTCATGTAATGGCTGCAGCAGGAAGTGAACAATATGCCACAGAAGTGGAGAGTCTGGGCCATGGTCTTTTCACCTATACCCTCCTGGAAGCATTGGGAGGCGGGGCAGATGGTGCTCCCAGGGATGGCAATGTGACCGTATATGAATTGAAAGCTTATCTGAATGACCAGGTGCCCGAGCTGTCTAAGGAACATAAGGGAAGTACCCAGTGGCCCTATACTTTTTCAATCGGACATGACTTTCCCCTGATCCAGACTCAACATCCGCCGGTGGATAACGAGTAATAAACATGTATTGAAATTTCCGAAGAATAAATTACATTTATATTTTGAACAAAATGATTTACCCTCGAATGAGGAAGCTGCTGCCCATACTGTTGCTTATTTTACTGATTCAGCCGGTTCTCGCACAACCTGAGGTCGACAGTCTGCAAAGTATTGTAGAAGACACGAATAATGATTCCATCAAGGTTGAAGCATTGTTAGAATTAACTACAATCTTTCTAAGACGAAACCTTGAACAATCTGTCGAGTATGGAGAGCAGGCAGTTGAACTGGCTCGCCAATCAGGTTCCCTGCATTTGCAGAGCTGGGCATTAACAACCCTGGGAGCTGCACATTACTATAGCGGGGATTATACCGAGGCCCTGGAGGAGTGGCAATCATCTGCCGAAATCATGAGAATCAGGGAATCACAGGCACCCGATTCATTAAGCAGAGCAAATTTCAGAGACCAGAGAGCGGTACTTCTCAGCAATATTGGCGCCGTCTACAAAACACTTGGAGATTATGACCAGGCCATTGAGTATTACCAGGAAAATCTGAGAATACAGGAGGAAGTCGGGAATAAACTGCTAATGGCCAGGGTGCGTTCCAATATAGCCAATGTATACTTTGCATTCGAAATTGATTTTGAGAAAGCCCTTGAATATTACCAGGTCAGTCTTGAACTCTTCGAGGCTCACGTGGAGGAAAAACCAGAAGATGAAAGGGGCCCCAGAGAACTTGCCCAGACCCATATAAACCTTGGTATTGTATATAAGGAATTGGGGGATCTGGAGATGGCAAAACAGAATCTCCAAAAGGCGCTGCAGTTCTTTACTGAGACGGAGGATCGTGCCATGATTGCACGGACTCAGAAAAACATTGGATTAGTTCTGATGGAAAAAGGGAATTATGAAGAAGCTTTGGAGGCTTTCCAAACTTCTCTTGATTATAACCAGGAGATCGGACAAAGGAAAGAAGAAGCTGAGGATCTGAAAAATATTGGAAAGATCTATTATGACCTCGACAATTATCCCCGGGCCCTGGAGTATATGAACCGGAGCCTGGTTATTTCCAGGGAACTGGACCTGAAAAGAGAAATGTTTGATGTGTACAGGGACATGTCAAATGTTTACAGGGATATGGGCGACTACAGATCTGCATTGGAGAATTATGAACTCTATGGAATCATGAAGGATTCAAGCATCCGGCAAGAAAACCTAAAACAGATATCAGAACTTGAGACCAGGTATGAGACGGACAGGATTGAACGTGAGAATGTACTCCTTAATACCGAGAATGCACTTCAGGAAGCCCAGAATAAAAGACAGAAGATATTCCTGATGTCAGTCATTGGAATTTCTGTGATTATCCTTGGATTCGGTTTTGTTGTATACAGGCAGTACCAGGAGAAAAAGAGGGCCAACATTCTCCTGGAAGATCAAAATATCGAGATTAAACAGCAGCGAGACCAGATCTTCCAGCAAAAGCAGGAGATCACTGACAGTATTCAATATGCCAGCCGGATCCAGAATGCCATCCT
>JAUUZM010000062.1 GCA_030589965.1 Bacteroides sp. | reverse complement strand
TGGAGGATATATGACATGAATCAAGGTATAATCCTGGATGAATACACTTTAATGGATACGATTGATGACTGGATTTACAATAATCCTAATTCAAAGGATAATGATGCAAGGCTCCGGCAACTGATCAGGATAAGCAGGAAGGCAGCCTATAATACAGGATTAATTTATGGTGAAAGAATTAGTCCAACCTGGATACCGGTTCCCCGGTATTATTATAAATCAGGTGGACGTGGTATGAGAAAGGCATCAAAAAAGGCTGCTAAAAATGATTGGAACGGAGCAGCTGATATTTGGAAAAAGATTGCCTACCAGGATGATAATGAAACAGCAGCTCGAGCCAGTTTTAATATGGCACTGGTGTGTGAGATGGAAGATCTGATGATTCCAGCACTGGACTGGGCCAATAAATCAAGCAAGCTCATGCCTGATACCCTCACACAGGAATACATCAGACTTTTAAAGAAAAGGTCTGAACAGCTGGATGATCTTGAAAAGCAGGTACCGGATGCAGGGGAGTAGATGGTAAACTAATTCGTCTGATAGGGGCTTACAGTCTGGTGGGGGCCTGCAGGAAGGAGAGCTTACCTGAGAAACTTTTCCCTGTTTTGAAGGTTCAGGAGTCCAAGTAATAGAAAAACCACGGATGCTATTCCCAGGATTATGCGGTTCTGCCGTAATAATTCTATCCATACAATTTCGTTGATATTACGTGGCATATCAAAAGGATTCAGAAATACATTCCATTTTGACTCATCCAGTTCATCGGAAAGAATCAGGAATACAAGTCCAATTACAACCATTATTACAGCTGTGGCGTTACCGTTTTTAACCAGGGTGGAAACACAGAATCCCAGGGTGGAACTGAAAATAGCCAGGACCATAAGCTGCAGGACCATTTCAAATATGGGAATACTAACAAGGGCATAATGAGCTATGTAGGCAAATGGAAAAAGAACAACGAATACAATAATAAGAACCATTAGCAGGCGAACCAGCCATACTTTATAACGGTAATCCGGTATTCCGAATATGATCTCAAGGGTTCTTTGGTCAGCATCGTTCTGAATCCCGAAAGCTGAAGGATAAAAAACCAGAAGAATTGTAGGGAAGATCAGGAGTTCGTAAACATCATCAATGCCCATATAGCTCTCATCAAATGCCATTATTGTACCTATGAGCAGAAAGAATCCAAGTGCGGCAAAAATAAAGTAGATGAATTTTCCGCCAAAAACAATCCTTATATTATACCTGCCAAGTTTTATGATATTATTCCGTATGTTCTTGAATGATGCCATATTCTGATTCTAAGCTTTTTCTTTGTGTAATTTAAGGAGCCAGAGATAAGCATCCTCCAGAAGTGGAAGTTCCTCTTCAGCATTCTCAAACGGTTTTTCGGCTGATATGCACCGTATCCTGATCTGATCTCCGTCACGCATATGATGCATCACAAGCAGATCCTTGGTCTGCTCTTCAAATTTATCTGCCGGTAGATTAGCTTTCCACACCTTACCTTCTGCCTGATGTGCCATATCTTTAGGTGTGCCATTATAAAGGACTTCGCCATTATTAATAACGGCCATGGTATTACAGGAACTGGATATATCCTCGATAATATGAGTTGAAAAGATCACAATTCTGTCTCTGCTTAGTTCAACGAGAAGATTCCGGAACCTGATTCTTTCCCTGGGATCGAGTCCGGCTGTAGGTTCATCCACTACAAGTATTCTTGGAAGATGGAGTAATACCTGAGCAATTCCGATGCGTTGTTTCATTCCTCCGGAATAGGAACCAATCTTTTTAGACCGGCTGTCCCACATATGCACCGATTCAAGAACCTCCCTGATGCGTTTGTTTCGTTTTTCGGTGTCGGTGATACCTTTTAGTATTGCCTGGTAATCAAGGTAGGCATAGGCGGACATATTCTCGTACATACCGAATTCCTGGGGGAGATACCCGATGAGTCCCTGCAGTTCCTCACGTTTTTCCTGGGTATCAATCCCATTGATCCAGATTTTGCCATAGCTTTGCTCCAGGATTCCACAAATAATACGGATCATAGTTGATTTTCCGGCACCATTCGGCCCCAGTAAACCAAACATCCCGGTACCAATATCCAGGGAAACTCCTCTGAGCGCCTTGAACCTTTCTTTAGAACTCCCGACTCCCGGTAAAATATTTACAAACCAGGCAAACCACCTGAATATTTTACGAACCTGTTTCACTTCAAGTGTGCCATTGCGAATCTTGTTTCCGGTATAGTTTATCAGGATCAATAGGTACCAGACCGATCCGCATATAGCGGTAAGGGCAACGTTATTCCAATCAAAGTAAAAAAGTGCTATGATAAGAGCCGGAGTGACATAGAGGATAATTTGCTGGATAACTCCAAGAATTTTTTGTTTGTAGTACTTACGGAATCCCCTGATTAATGATAATATGAAATACCAGGATACAATGGTGGCAGCCAACTTCCAGAACCCACTAACAAGGTAGAACCAGGAAAAATACACCAGGAAGCCCAGGAGTGGTAGTTGCCAGACCAATGCCTGGAATTTAGGAACAGGATCTGAATCTTCTTTTGTTGCCTTCCTTGCCATAAACATCCCTGTCCTGTATTCCCTGACAGATTTACTATCCCTACCGTAAATCTTAACAAGGTTGGCAATGCGAATATGCAACTTTTCTTCTTTGGGTATGATTTCAACGCTTGCCTTTCGGAGACTGCTGGTAACAAACCAGATAGCAGCGGGTATTCCTGCAACTACCAGTATGCCACCTGCCATTTGCCAGATGAATTTTTCAATGGAGAAAATAAGCATTGCAAATCCTGCTATTTGAAGCGCGGCTATCAGAAGTTTCATTTTTAGGTTTAGTCCCCTGAGCCACTCCATAGAGTTCTCAATCCCATTATACAGCATGGGAATAAAGACCAGGGTAAGAAGTGTACTGACCGTTAGTCCACCGATCACAGTAACCGCAAATGGAGGACCGATCGCTTCTACATATTCAGATTTGCCAAGGGCTAGTGGGAGCATGGCAACGCAGGTAGTAACCGCAGTAATCAGAATGGGTCTTACTCTTGAGAGTCCGGCTACCATCAGAGCGCGGGTTCGCCTGAAGCCTTTTTTCTGCAGAACGCTGACAAAATCAATAAGGATAATCCCATTATTAACCACTATGCCAAGGAGAATCAGGAATCCGGTAAGAGTATTAGCATTGAAAAGAGAATTACCTGTGATGGTTAAGAAGAAGAAGGAACCAATGGCTGCCAGTGGAATGGAAAATAGTAAGACGAATGGGGTAATGAAGGATTCAAAGACTATGGCCAATATCATATAGACCAGCAGGAGGGCAATCAGAAACAGGTTTCTGAACTCGTCTACTGTGGATTCTTCCTGGACAAGTTCTACAGCCACTCCACTTGGTATATTTGCATTAGCGATGATACCTGCGACCTCCTCCCGGGCATACTCCAATAACTCCTTCGAATCATAAACCTCATCCTCATAGTCATAAGTCACTTTGATTTGTTTCTCCTGGTTGACCCTGGCAATCTCCCGCATCCCCCGGGAATAGAAAATATTGGTAAAGCTTTCCAGTTCATGATGATTTTCATCCTGGGAGTCAGGTATTTCAAGCATACGCAAATCATCGAGAGTCTTTTCTTCCTTTGAATCTTCTACCAGGCTTTCATCGTATTTGATCATTATCTCATATTCCTCACCACCATGTCTGAAGTTAACTCCGGATGATACCTGGTTCTGAAATGAATTTAATTCACCGAGCACCTGACTGAGGCTAATATCATAATCCGTCATCAGACGTGTATTGAAGTCAAGATGAACCTCCGGCTGGTTTTGCCGGACTGAAATATTTTCATCATCTATATTTTCCAGTTCATCCAGATGTTCTTCAAGCACCTCAGCTATTTCAACCATAAGGTCAAAATCCTGTCCCTTCAGAAGCAGGTACTCTTCATCTTCACCAATGCCCATCATCGACTGAAAACCGGCGGCTCCACCTCTGCCTCCACCACCATCTCCTCCTCTGGAGGAAGAGGCCCTAAGGCTTAATTCGGCCCTTGGATTATCTCCTCTCAAGTCGAGAATATCTTTCTGGATGGCAGCAAAGTTTCGTTTATCGATATCTTCATAATCTTCATGAAGGATAAGTGTGATCACTGCTTCCTCCTCCTGAATATTTGAAACTATATCTTTTATTTCCTTGATTTCTCTAAGCTTTGTTTCCAGGCTGGCAACTGTCTCATCTGTATAGTCCAGTGTGGTACCTGTCCACATTTCCACATATAGCTTAATCTGATCGGTTTCCAGGCTGGACTTCTTATTTACAGAAACAGACATGGAGCTCAGGATGGTGACAAAGAAAAGAATCAAAACTATTATCAGCGTAGCAGCCGGATTTCGTAGTGCAGTTTTCAGCAGGAACAGATATATGCGGATCCCGTAGTTGTCAAGGGAAACTTTTTGATAAACCTCCTTAGCCTTAGCCTTTGTCCGGCGTCGGGAAATAATGACATGTACGATCATAGGGATAAGAAGGAGGGAGGCAATCATTGAAACCGCCAGTGTCGAAATAATGGAGACTCCTATATGTTTTCCCAACAATTCGACAAAGAAATTGTCAGCCAAGTTGAATGGTACGAATACAGCTATGGTTGTTAGCGTGGCGGCGAGTACAGCTTTCCAGACTTCACTTGTTCCCTGTATTACAGCATCGGCCGGTTTATACCCCAAGGTTCGCAATCGATAAATATTCTCAAGCACCACAACAGAAGTATCCAATAGCATACCTACCGCCAGGGCAATTCCAATCAGGGTCAGACTATTAATGGAAACATCAAAAGCAAAGAAGAAATTAAACGCAGTGTATATGGAGACAGGCATTGCAAGAGCTACCACTGTAACCAGGCTGATGTTTCTCAGAAATACCCAAAGAATAAAAATAGCCAGTAATCCACCAGTAATGGCCAGCTTTATGATCTGGTTAATATTGTCTTCCATCATCTCAGCCTGATCATCCTGGACGACTATCTCAATATCATAAACTTTATTTTTTTTATTAAGCTCAGCAATGTCTTCTCTCATCTGATGAGACAGGTCAATGATATTGGCCTGTCCATCACTTATAATCATGATCGAAATAGCATCCTTGCCGTTGACCCTGCTGATGGTTTCCACCTCTTTTTCGCCATAGAAGACCTCAGCAACATCTTTGAGCTGGACTGGATTACTGGACCTGCCGACAACGAGACCCTCAATTTGTCTGATATCCTTATATTCGGCATCCATGTATACGAAGAACCTCTGGCCTTCTTCCTTAATCATACCACCATATTGCCGGATACTCATGTTACGGGAAAGAATACTTCTTACCCTGCCAGGTGTTATTCCATAGGCCTCACAGGCAGCTTTGTTAAGTATTATGTCTACTGATTTCTCTCTTCCCCCATAGACATTTACGGCAGCTACACCATCAATATTTTCAAGCTCAGATGTGATATTCTGGTCCACAAAATTCCGGACCCTGTCTGCCCCTCCAGATCCCCTTACTTGAAGGCTCATCAGAATATTGCTCATTTGCTCAATATCCATTTTAATAACCTGGAGTCGGAAACCTTCCGGAAGTTCCTGGCTTAGAGCGGTGATTCGTTCATCCAGTTTAAGATATGCATACTTAAGGTCCGTGTTGTTCTCATAGGATATATAGACCATTCCTCTACGTCGGCCTGCAGTAGATTCGATGAGTTCAATATTTTCCAGGGAAGCAATGGCAGATTCTACGGGAATCACACCCTTTTGCTCCATGTATTCAGGTGTTACCTCAATCTGGCTGTTCACCTGCACATACAACATTGGCAACTCCGCATTTGGGAATATTTCCATTTTAAGCTGCTGATACGATATATACCCCAGCAAGGTGCTGGAGATAAACAGCATGGAAATGAGAGTTCTTCTGTTGATTAAAAATTTCATTCCTCCACCCCCGGCTCTACTTTTTTAAACCATCTCAATTCCAATTCACCGAAGAGCATATAGAAACATGGTATGACCACGAGTGTCAGTAGGGTAGAGGTAATCAATCCCCCTATTACTGCCCATGCCATCGGAGACCTGAGTGAAGCACTTTCCCCGAAACCGAATGTCAGGGGAAGCAGTGCGAGGATGGTAGTCAGGGTGGTCATTATTATCGGCCTTATCCGTCTTTGTCCGGCAGCCACAATAGATTCCTTTAATTTCATCCCGGCTTTTCGAAATTGATTAATAGCATCCACAAGTATTATGGAATCATTCACCGCTATCCCTACCAGCATAATAATCCCAATAACAGCCATGATATTAAGTGCCTTACCCTGAATATAGAACACAGCAATTGCCCCGACAACGGCAAGGGGAACAGTTAGCAGGATGGTAAATGGATGTACCAGGTTTTCAAATTGGGAAGCAAGGACCATGTAGACCAGGATGAGTGAAAGAAGAAGTGCAAATCCAAGACTGCTCATAGATTCCTGGCGCAGAGCTTCTTCTCCTGTAATTCTGAACCTGTAATCAGGAGGAAATACTACTGATCCTAGCTGTTTACTTATGGAAGCCGCAATCTTATCCAGTGGAATATCCTGTTCCAGGTCCGCCGTTATTTTAACGATACGATTCTGGTTATTTCTAAGGATTTCCCGGGGTGAGCTACCTATGCTGATTTCTGCCACTTCCTTCAACAGGACTTCACTGTTATTAACCTGTATGCTAAGGTTTTCCAATTCCTTAAGGCTGAGATCTTCAAGCTTAACGGTTATATCTTTAAGCTCGCCCTTAATATCCATTTGTCCGGCTGGAGTTCCCTGCAGCTTCTCGCTTGCCCGATTGATCAGCGTATTCACATCAATGTTCATCAATCCGGCCCGGTACCTGTCGATCTTAATATTTAATTCCGGGGCACCTCCCTCAATGGAAGAAGTTATATTCTGGAGTCCGGCAACTTTTTCAAGTTCGCTGATAACAGGGAGGCTTAATTCTTCGAGAAGGATCATATCATCACCGATCAGTTCAACAACCACGGGGGCTTCTTCTGTGCCCAGTATTGAATTCAGGGCTGTTTCCTCCTGCCTGCAGGTTATCTCTACGTGTTCGTTACCTGAATAATAATCTGTCAATGCCTGAATTATGTTTGAGGCAGGGATTTCACCATCCCTGTTTAGTTTTA
This sequence comes from Bacteroides sp., assembly GCA_030589965.1. GTDB lineage: Bacteria > Bacteroidota > Bacteroidia > Bacteroidales > SM23-62 > SM23-62. The sequence goes on along the minus strand of JAUUZM010000062.1, from coordinate 4,071 downwards.
CTTTCAGTGTGGCCATATTCTGATCGTCAAATACTCCACCACCTGCTGAGGACAGGCCAGAAGTTGGACCAATCTCAGCATATATAAGGTCAATTTCTCCAGGGGCCAATTCACGAACCAGGCTTTCAATACTTCCTACAGCACCTGAGGTTCTTTCGAGCCTGGTTCCTTCCGGCATTTTCAAATCCACATAGAATTCCCTCATTTCGGTTTTGGGCATGAATTCACTTCCCAATTGCTTCATCATCAGCCATCCGGATCCAATTAAAACCAGAGCACCCAGAACCACCCAAATTTTATAATCCAGGATACGGTCGAGTGTTCGTCCGTAGGCAGTGAATTGTATGGAAGCTTTTCTTTGTCCGGTAAACGGGGATTTTTTCTTATAGAGCCGGGAATACAGCATGGGAATGATAAGAATGGCCACCACCAGGGAGCACAGAAGTGAGAATGCTACGGTAAAAGCCTGTTCCCTGAACAGCTCGCCGGCTGCACCATGAATATATACAATGGGGATAAATACCACAATGGTGGTCAGTGTGGAGGCAATAATTGCCCCACCCACCTGGGAGGTACCGATAATGGCAGATTCTTTTCCGGATTTTCCGGATTCATGAATTCTGAAAATGTTCTCAAGGACTACAATAGCATTATCCACAAGCATACCCGCACCCAATGCGAGTCCGCCGAGAGTCATAATATTCAGTGTCAGGTCGGCAAAATACATCAGGGTAAATGTGGCAATTATAGATATTGGAATGGCTGCACTTACGATGGCAGTTGGACCTATTCGCCGGAGAAAAATCAGGAGAATGAATACGGCCAGGATAATACCTCCTATAGCAGAGTCTCTTACCTCATCAATGGCCCCGGAGACAAATTCTCCCTGATCCTGCACTATGGTAAAAGTAAATCCAGGCAGGGCTTTTTCCATATCTATGAGCGCCAGTTTTAATTCATCAACAGCCTTAACCGTATTATAACGCATTTCCTTGTATATGCTCAAACCAACACAGGGTTCACCGTTCAGACTGACTGCATTGTCAAGTTCCTTGGGATTGAGTGAGATAGTTGCCATATCTCCCAATAAAACAGGAATTCTTTCGCTTGTTTGAGAAGCCGGGTCGGGTGGACCCATCTTGATAATAATATTCTCAAGGTCATGGATTTGTTCCAGTTCACTTAAGCCTCTGACAATATAACGCCTGCCCATTTCTACAATGGATCCACCGGAGACATTCTGGTTGAAATTTTCAATCCTGGCTGAGATTGTTGAGAGTTCGACATCGTAGGATCTAAGAAGATAATCACTGGTTTCAACCAGAACTTCAAGTTCTTCTGCTCCGTCGATCTCTATGTCTGCAATACCTTCAAGTCTTATTAATTCATTGCGCACATAGTTTTCTGCAGCTTTCCGCAATTCATTAAGATCGTCGGTTTCTGTGTGAGAGAATGCCACCAGCATAACAGGATCTGCATTGGGATCATGTTGGGTAATGTTCAATTCATCCAGATCACTATTTTGTGCAAGGGAAGAAAGAGCTTTTGACAGGTCTAGAAACGCCTCGTCCATATCCTTTTCCCAGCTGTATTCAACCTCAACCTGTGCAATGCCTACCCGCGAAACCGATGATACATTGGTTACTCCGCTCTGCCTTATGGCAAGGGCCTCTACACGTTCTGTATATTTTTCTTCGATCTCTTCAGGTGGCCGTTCACCTGACTTTAGTTCAATAAAAAGTCGTGGATTATTGAGATCTGGAAAGAGGTCTATCCCCAGTTTTCCAAAAGATATAAATCCCAGCAGTAGTGTAGCAAGTATGATCATACTTACCGAAACCGGGTATTCTACTGAGAATTTTGTAATGGATTTTAACATAATTACCGGAGATTATTTCACCTGCTCAATTTATCGGATAACTCTAACCTTTGAGTCATTTCTAAGCGTCTCAAATCCTTTACTTACTACAGACTCTCCCGATTCCAGTCCAGTGAGAACTTCCACCTTATCAATACTTTCAAGTCCGGTTGTAATCCAGCGTTCTTTTGCCACCCCTCGCTCAACAACAAATACCATACGTTTCCTGCTTCGGGAGACGATAATATCCTTGGGGATTACTATGGTATTCTCAGAGCTGTTTATGACCAGGTCTGCTTTGACAAACATGCCAGGCAGGATAATCTTCTCCTTATTATTGACATTCACAAAACATTTGAATGTCCTTGCTTCAGGATCTATGGAGGGAGAAATCTGAGTGATTTCTCCGATCAGGGTGTCCCTGGGACTTGTATAACTTGTGATGTATACCTTGAATCCCTTAGAAACATTTAAATAATATTTCTCCGGGAGATTGGTTTCCAGGTAGAGCTGCTCATAATCAATGAGTTTCACTAAAATGGTGTTAGCATTAACCTTGGTTCCTTCGGTAAAATATGGGAGGTCGGAGATCACTCCGGTAAAGGGTGACTTTACAGACATTTTGGCCATATTGATCCGGCTGCTTTCTACGTCGTACTCAGAATTAATATAAGCAATCTCGGCATTTTTTAGTTCTCGCTGAGTTACACCGCCCTTATCATAGAGAGACTTCTGCTTATCATATTCCTGTCGTGATATTTCCAGGTTAACTTTTTTGGAATTAAGCCTTTGATTATTGACATATTCCTCGTCTTCCAGTTTAATAATATTAGCACCCCTGGTAACCCTGTCACCCAGAGCATAAGGTATACCTGTTGCAGGATTCTTTTGAAGGGTATATTCACCTGCCATCTCAGAATTAAGTACGACCTCTTTTACCGCGTATACAGTTCCTGTGGTGTTAATAAATTCTTCAATTGAGGAAGTACTTGCCTCGATTACATCGACGGGAACTTCAATCGAAGTTTCAATTCCCAGATTAGGCTGTTTACAGGCATTAACAATAATCAGCGCTGTTAAAAGGATGGGGATTAAATGCTTTGTATTCTTCATCTTGTATAATGGATTATTCCTCTTCTTCCGCAAGGAGTTCTTCAGGGATGATATTAGTATTGTTTTCAAAATCGTAAAGGGTTTGTATTTTCAGATTCAATAGTTCAAGTTTGTAATCGATGATTGCATTGGTCAGGGACATTTTCCTGTCAGAAAGCTGGTTTTGATATATCCCAAGATCCAGACTTGTGAGATCACCATTCCTGTATCTTTCAAGATTGATATCATAGGTAAGTATAGCATTCTCAACTGTCCTTTCCTGTATAATAATTTGGTTTTCAAGGTTTTTGAGACTCCTGACTATCGATCTTATATTTACCTGGATATCAATTTTTTCAATTTCAAGATCAATTTCTGAACTTTCGAGAGCTGCTTCTGCTGCCTTAATCTCGGACTTTCTTTCGCCCCAATCGAAAATCGGAATATTTAATGTTAGGCCAACTGCAGGCGTGGTAGTTGGATTCCCGAACAATTTATCCAGTTGTTCATTATTGGCAGTAACTCCGAAGGAAGCTGTAATAGAGCCGGCAAATTCGTTTACGGTTCTGGCATCCAAAAGACTGAACATTGAATTTTCAATACTTATCTCCCGCTGTCTGAGTTCCATTCGGTTTTTAAGTGCATGGTTGATTGCCATATCGTGATCAACATTCACTGAATCCACCTTGATTATGGTAACCAGTTCGAACTCATCTGTCAGTGGCATACCCGCAGTCACCCTGAAATTATCCATTGAATTTTGTAGGTTTAACTCAGCATTATATACAGATGAGTGGCTTGTGGCCAGGTTTACTTCAGACTGGTATAATTCCTCGAGTGCGAGTAGACCTCCTTCCACTTTATTTGAGATTATTTCATGGCTCGCCTCGTTATTAGAAAGTTCTTCATTGGCAATTTCCAGTCTAAGCTGCCTGGAGTAAACGGAATAGAAGCTGGTAGCAACATTTCTTTCAAGGCTCAGTTTCTGAAGCAAGTATCTCAGTAGGGCAGATTCGTAACTTAATTCAACCGTTTCCAGTTCAACTTTTGTCCGGTTATAGGTAAATATTGGCTGTGTCAGATTCAGACTCAGCCGGTTATTCCAGGTCCTGGATATAGGA
>JAUUZM010000265.1 GCA_030589965.1 Bacteroides sp. | reverse complement strand
GGAGGAAGCAAACAAAGCAAAGGAAGCCACGGTCAAACTGAAGGAAGATATTCGTGGACTTCAAACTGCCCAGGGAGAAAAAGTCAATGAGGTTCATGAATTGCTGGTTCAGGTCCCTAATATCCCACATGAATCAGTTCCTCCGGGAAAAGGTGAGAATGAGAATGAATTGATCAGGGAAGGTGGGGATATGCCTGTTCTTCCTGAAGGTTCGGTTCCGCATTGGGACCTGATCACACGCTATGACATCATTGATTTTGAACTGGGGAACAAGCTAACAGGTGCAGGATTTCCGGTTTATAAGGGAAAAGGTGCCAAATTACAGAGAGCACTGATCAGCTTTTTCCTGGATGAGAATATTGCAGGGGATTACAAAGAAGTTATACCTCCACTGGTGGTAAATGAAGAATCAGGGTTTGGAACCGGACAATTACCTGACAAAGAAGGACAAATGTATCATATGCAGGAGGATAATTATTACCTTATCCCTACTGCAGAGGTGCCGGTTACCAATATTTTCAGGGATGAGATCCTGAAAGCCCGTGATCTCCCCCTAAAACTTACTGCATATACACCCTGCTTCAGGCGGGAAGCCGGTTCATGGGGGAAAGAGGTACGGGGACTGAACCGTCTGCATCAGTTTGACAAGGTTGAGATAGTTCAGGTTCAGCATCCCGAACATTCCTACGAAACCCTTGAAGAAATGGCCTCACATATTGAAAAAATTATTCGGAAACTTGGACTGCCCTACAGGGTTCTGAGGCTGTGTGGCGGGGATCTCAGTTTCACTTCTGCTCTGACCTATGACTTTGAAGTGTATTCTGCTGCCCAGGATAAATGGCTTGAGGTCAGTTCCGTTTCCAATTTTGAATCCTACCAGGCAAACCGGCTTAAATTAAGGTACCGGGAGGAGGGAGATAAAAAGAACCGGCCTGCCCATACTCTGAACGGAAGTTCTCTTGCCCTGCCAAGGATCCTGGCCGCTCTGCTTGAAAACTATCAATCCCCTGAAGGAATCAGAATCCCGGAAGTCCTCACTCCCTATACAGGATTCAATCTAATACCTTAATCATGAGACGAATAAATTTCGTCCTCTTAATTCTTTTTCTTATTATTTCTTCATCCGGATGCGGTAAGCAGGAAGCCGTGAGCAGGGTATATACCGAGGCTGACAGCATCCTTACCCTGACTCTTGCCCTGCAGTCAAGAATTGGCTCTGCCGAAATACAAAGAATGAATGTTTTCCAGTTAGAGATTAATGCAGATCTGGCAGATCTGAAAGGTCTTGTGCTGGAGGATACTTCCCTTACGCGATACAAGGAATTATCTGATGGTCTTGGCCAGTGCATGCAGGCATGCAACCAGTTTCATGAGGAAGCATTTATGCTTGAAAACTCACTCAGGGAAATTATGGCAGAGTCCGGTGAAAAAAAAGCCAATATGAATAAGCTTGAAGAAATGCTGATCTACGAGGCTGAAATTTATACGGACCTTTACAGGAGAACGGACAGCAGCCTGGCCGTGGCAATTATGCAAGCCGAGATCTTCTACCATCTCAAACCGGAAATTGAAAAGATAAAAGATCAAGCGAAGAACCCGTGAAAAATCAGAATAAGGCATACCTCTACGCCGGGATAGCAATCTTTTTCTGGTCCACTGTTGCCTCCGTATTTAAAATCGGACTCTCAAAAATCAATTTTATTCAATTCCTCTTTTTCGCCACAATCACCTCCTTTCTGATCCTGTTGCTAATCAACATTTTTTCTGGCAAGCTGAGGAATCTGGCAGTCACCGGCAAAAAAACTTATTTATTTGCCGCCCTGATGGGGGCCCTGAATCCATTTATCTATTACCTGGTATTATTTAAGGCATATGAAATCCTGCCTGCCCAGGTCGCTCAGCCCCTTAATATGATCTGGCCCATATTAATTGTGTTTTTATCCGTATTGATACTCAAACAGAAAATCAGGGCGATTAGTTTTTTAGCCCTGTTTATTTGTTTTGCAGGAGTATATCTGATTTCATCCCAGGGAGATCCCTGCACCTTCAGTTTCCGTGAACCTTTCGGAGTTGCGCTGGCCACGGGAAGCTCATTAATATGGGCATTCTACTGGATCCTGAATGTAAAAAAAGGCGGGGATGAAGATCTCCTGCTGCTTCTGAACTTCTTCTTTGCCTCTGTATACATCAGCCTGCTTATGTTCATCCTAAAGGAATTTCAGAACCTGGATTGGATGGGAGTTGGACTGGCGATATACTCCGGTGCATTCGAAATGGGCATTACTTTTCTACTCTGGATCAAGGCCATGAAACTCAGCCAGAGCAACGACCGGATAAGTAACCTGGTTTACCTTGCTCCCTTTTTGTCCCTCGTTTTCATACATTTTTTCGTTGGAGAAACAATTTTTGTAACCTCTATAGCAGGTTTAACGTTAATTGTAGTAGGAATAATTATCGAAAAAATCCGTTTGTTTTAATAAGTTTTCCTTAGAAACAGGAAAGGTTTGATCAGAAAATCTGTAATTTGAGTTTTATTGTGGGATGAAAATGAAAAAATACTTCCGATATCAACCCCTTCAGATATTGCTAATAGTTCTCCTTGCATTAGGAATGCTTACCTGTGAGAATTCCATCCTGAATCCTGAAAAAAACAAACTTACCAAATCCGTACTATATGATCTCATGAAGGAATGGTACCTATGGTATGATACCATCCCTAACGTTAATCCTGACGAATATACATCTCTTCAGTCCCTTCTCGACGCAATAACCCTCCAACCCACAGACCGCTGGAGCGAGGTGATGAGCACTGAAGAATATTACGCCCTCTATGACAGAGCCGAATACATTGGACATGGATTTGGACTGGTGGATGACCCGGAAGGAAACCTCTGGGTTGGTTTCGTATACGATGGAGCCATTGCAGGTGCTGATGGCGTCGAAAGAGGCTGGCAGGTGATGAACATAAATGGGGTTGCAATCAGCCCGGAAACGGAACTTGACACCCTCCTGGGAAAGGATGAGGTCGGCATTGAAAATACCTTTCAGTTTAAGGATAAACAGGGAGGCAGCAAATCCATGACCCTGGCAAAAGAAATTATTGACATTAACTCGGTACTGTATTCTGATATTATTGATGTGGATGGAGTTAAAACAGGATATCTGGTTTACCAGCATTTCCTGTTTGAATCTACCGATGAATTGGATGAAGTATTTGCAGAGTTCCAGGAAAATGATGTCAAAGAGGTAATTGTGGATTTAAGGTATAATCCAGGGGGACAGGTGAATGTGGCACAATACCTGGCCAGTCTGATCGCGGGTGCAAAAGCCATTAAGGGAACTTTCGTAAGATTAACCTACAACGATAAAAAAACAGACCGAAATCTTTCCAAGCCTTACCAGGATCTGGAAAATACCCTGACAACCACACCGGAAAGGGTCTTCTTTATAACTACCGGGAAAACGGCCTCATCAAGTGAAGCCCTGATTAACGGACTGACCCCATACCTGGATGTATTTCTGGTGGGTGATGATACCTATGGCAAGCCTGTGGGATCTATAACATTTTCTTTTATTGATTCAACCGTCATCCCGGTTACTTTTGATTTAACCAACCGCTGGGATGAGGGAGATTTCTACGATGGGATAGCGGCGGACTCATATGTGGAAGAAGATATAAAGATTGATTTCGGGGATCCGGAAGAAAAACTGCTTAAGGAAGTCCTGTATTACATGAAAAACGAGGAATGGAGCGGATCCGGGACAAAAAAATCTGATCATAAATACTGGCTAAGGATGAGGGGGATCAGTTCCCAGATCGGGGCCATCTAAATGCAATCCCTGAAAGAAGATAAGATTATACTCGGCATTGATCCCGGAACATCCATTATGGGATACGGGATTATTAAGGCAGGTAAAAAAGCTCCCATACTAATCGCTCTTGGGGAAATTAACTTAGGGAAATTCAAGGACCACTATATCAAAATACGGGAAATCTTTGATCGCACCCTTCGACTTATCGACCAGTACCACCCGGATGAACTGGCTATTGAAGCACCCTTCTACGGTAAGAATGTACAATCCATGCTTAAACTCGGCAGGGCACAGGGAGCCGCTATTTCCGCCGCCCTGCAAAGGGATATGCCAATCTTCGAATACGCACCCAAAAAAATAAAGGTGGCTATAACCGGACAGGGAAATGCATCAAAGGAACAGGTGGCATCCATCCTGCAAAAAATGCTTTCAATAAAGGAATTGCCCAGGAACCTGGATGCTACAGATGGACTGGCAGCTGCTGTCTGCCACCATTACCAGAAGGAACTGCCGGCAGCCGGAAACTCCTATAACAGCTGGAAAGATTTTATTGCAAAAAATCCTGGAAGGAAAGTCTGACAGGAGCCTATAGGGCAGAACGGATCTTTGAAGCTATTTCTTCAAATTCTTCCGGACTAAGGGTTAACTTCGGCCTTGAAAACTCAGTGTCATGAAGGCTGTTAATGGGAATAAGATGAATATGAGCATGCGGTACCTCCAAACCCAGAACCACAAGCCCTACCCTCTTACAATCCATTACCTGGTCTATTGCCCTCGCAATTTTCTTGCTGAATACCTGCATCCCGGCAAGTAATTCATCTTCCAGGTCAAAATAATAATCGGTTTCCTGCCTGGGGATAACCAGTGTATGGCCCCTGGCCAGTGGGTTAATATCAAGGAAAGCGAAGTACTCTTCACTTTCCGCAATTTTATAACAGGGTATCTCACCCAGGATAATTCGGGTAAAAATTGATGCCATAGATGTAAAAATAGTAAAAAATATCCTTGAAACGGATATTAAATAGAAATCTCGATTACCTCAAATCCAACTTCCCCGGAAGGGACCTTGACCCTGACGACATCACCCACTTTTTTCCCAAGTAATCCCTGGGCAATTGGTGTGCTTATACTCATCTTACCGGCTTTTAGATCAGCCTCGGCTTCCGGAACAATATTGT
>JAUUZM010000038.1 GCA_030589965.1 Bacteroides sp. | reverse complement strand
GACCCAGTCCCACAAACTGATCCCAGGAAATTCCCAGGCGCTGAGGATAATGAGACATATACATCCTGACCATTCCTTCCTCAAAGCTGTCGTGTCCTGCCGGTACCGGGGTATGGGTTGTATACAGTGAGGTTGCCCTGATCCATTCCAGCGCTTCAGGAAAACTTAAATCAGTTCCTTCAATCTTATCCCTCAATCTTTCCAATCCGATAAATGCCGCATGCCCTTCATTGCAATGATACAATTCGGGCTCAATTTCCAATGCGTGCAGGGCCCTGATTCCCCCAACCCCAAGTAAAAGTTCCTGCTTGAACCGGTTTTCCTGATCCCCGCCGTAAAGATGATGGGTAATACTCCTGTCCTGTTCAATATTCTCCTCAAAATCAGTATCCAGCAGGTATAGCTCAATCCTTCCTACATCCACCCTCCATATTCTGGCTTTCAAGGTACGGCCGGGCAGGGCTATGCTGATTGTTTTCCAGTTTCCGTAATTATCCCTTACGGGGGAAGCAGGGAGATCAGCAAAATCCTGGGCATCGTTCCCGGTGATCTGTTCTCCACTGGCGGAAACAATCTGGGTGAAGTATCCATAACGGTACAACAATCCCACTCCAATCATATTCTTATTGGAATCGCTTGCCTCCTTCAGGTAATCCCCTGCCAGTAATCCGAGTCCGCCACTAAAAATCTTCAGGGAATCATGCAGTCCGTACTCCATACTGAAGTAGGCAATTTTAGGTCCCGCTGCATCCTTTTTCTTCTCCAGGTATTGGATGCATTGAAGGTGGACAGCATCCAGCCTGGCCAGGAATTCCTCGTCCTTCTCAAGTTCCTGGAACCTGCTAAGGGATAATTTTCTGGCTGATATAATGGGATTATGATGTGACTCTTCCCATATCTCAGGATCAATCGATTCGAATAATTCAGTAGCTTCCGGACTCCAGGACCAGTGAAGATTTGAAGCTATCTCCTCAAGTTTCTTCAATTTTGGGGGAATGGACTCACTCACAGCAAATTTTTTCCAGTTCGGTCTGTCAGCCTTAACAAGGTCATTCATGAATTCCGGCCTTTCCTGATCAACGTAGAGGTTAGTCCGACGCTGAGCTTTCCCAAGTGCAATATCAAAGGCCTCCAGGTAAAACTCGATCAGGTTCTTCCACTGGGCAATCCTTGAGATCTCCCATGCTTCATCACTGGCTTTCTGATATCCCTCAGCATCCAGTGCTGCGATCCTGGCAACTGCTCCGGCAATACCCTGAACAGTTTCATCGTAATTATTGTCATCCCTGTCAACAACGGTAATCCCGTTCTCCACCTTTCCATATTCATCTTTGACCCATAAGCCAAATCCGGCAAGGGTGGTGGTAATGGTGGGTATCTTAAAGGCCAGGCTCTCCAGTGGAGTATAGCCCCATGGCTCATAATAAGAGGCAAAAGCAGTCAGGTCAAATCCAATCAGAAGGTCAAAATAGGGCAGGTTAAAAACTCCATCATTCCCCTGAAGGTAGGAAGGAACAAATACAACCCTGACCTTATTACCTTCCTTATTATCCAGCTTATTCTCCTGAATCTTATTCATTACAGGATCGTGTTCAGGATTGTGCAGATGGTGGGTAAGGCAATTATTAGTCTCGCTCAGTGGAGTATTGTTCTTCAGGGCTTCCAGCAGTTCTTTTCTTGGACCATAATGATGACCTGGAATAAGATAAAAAGCCACCACATCCCTTTTCAATTGTCCGGAACTGTTGATATCTCCAAGTGCATCCGTCAGAACATCGAGTCCCTTGTTCCGGTACTCATACCTTCCGCTGGTTGCCAGCAGCAAAGTATCGTTGGGAAGTTCCTGTCCAGTTATCTTACGGGCTACATCAAGCAGCATTTGCCTGGCTTTAGCCCTTTTCTCGGTGTACTGCCTGCCCTGGGGCACAAATGAATCCTCAAATCCATTCGGGGTTACCACGTCCACTTCCTTTTTCAGAAACTGCTTGCATTCCTTTGATGTCAAAGTGCTGACGGTTGTAAAAGCATCGGCATACTTTGCAGCAAGTTTTTCAAGCGATTGTTTGGAGGTAACATTAAAATCATTGGATTTTGCATCTCCATCATATTCACTGAGTTTCCCGTAAAGAGGCAGCTGGTTCCCGGCAATTGACCTTCCGATAACCGTTGCATGAGTGGTAAATATAGTGGCAACCTGGGGTGTATTATCCTTCAGGTAAAGGAGTCCGCCTCCACACATCCATTCATGAAACTGGGCAACAACTTTCCCACGCTTAGCTATTTGAAATTGAGTGAAACTCTCAATAAGTTTTCCTGCTGCATATCCGAACAGGGTGGGTTCAATATAATCCCACTGGCCCGACATAGAATCAAGCTTGGAAGATTCCCATAATTTACTGAAAATCTCATCTTTATTGGACATAAAAGGAGAGAAATCCAGGATCATGGCTATCGGTCTTCCTGAGATTTTCCATCGACCGATTTTAATTCGCAGACCCTCATTCAAGGCCTGTTGTTTCCATGATGAAAAGAGGGTCTTATCCTCTTCAAATTCCGGATTTTCTCCGGTTTCTCTCCATACATCCGGACCAATAAGGATGTGGTTGTCCTTCAGGTCCTCCTGGAGGGACTTTGCTTTCGTGGATATAACAGTATGTATTCCTCCGACTTTATTGCAGACTTCCCAGCTTACTTCAAATAAGTATTCTGGTGACAGATATTTCTTTGCCATAAATGATAATGAAAATTAAGTTTATTATTACCCGAGGATCAAGCGATATTACTCAGGCTTTCTTTTTGCCAGCTTTGTTTTTCTGGCTGGACTTTTCTTCTTCGCAGTTCCCGCTTTCTTCGCTCCCGCAGTGTTCGCTGTTTTTGTTTTCCCGGCCGAAGTAGTCCTCTTCGTACCGCTAAATAGTTGCTTATTTAATTCGTAAAGTTCCTGTTCATATTTCTGGATGATTTCATCCTTTTCATTAATAATCCCCGTCAGGTTTGCGATCTCCATTTCAACATTGTTTTTTGGAACGGCCGCATTGACCCGAAGGCTGAAATCACTCAAAACATTCATGTAATTAATGAATGCATCATAAGGGGTATCATAGGGGTTGAAATAAGAATGAACGGCACCGTCAGAAAAGAACTTGGTACACATATAATAAAAATGGTCACTGACCTGCAAATAACTCCAATCCTTCTTAAGTACCGGGTCTGTGATTTTTTTCATTTGTTCCCCAAGCTCATACAAGCGGTCAAATGCCTGTTCCTGAAGCTCATTTCCCAGCCATGCGGTTAAATCCCTTTCCTCGTCAGCCCATGAAATTGGGTAGGGTACCTGGATGGCCGACACCACCTGGAGATTTCTGGCAACCTCGGCAGGAGTGCTGAAGGTAAAATCTGAATTTGCAAATACCATCTCCGGAATGCTCTTCAGAAATTTGAAAATCCCGGTTTCCTCCCACTGGTGCTCACCAAATGTTTCATAATCCATAAAGAGGTTAACTGTCTCCTCTTCTTTACCCATCTGATTTAGCCATCCTACAAATTTATCCGCAGTAAGGGGATACTCTTCCCAACTCTGGTCTGAGAACCGAAAGGCTATATCATCACTTAGCTTAAAATTTTTAAGCAGCACTTTGAGCTTGGGGTCTATTGCATTGCAGTAGAGGTAATTAGGACTCTTCCAGCCCAGGATATGCTTGGCTCCCTCAGTTAGCATGGCCTCATATCCCATTCTCGCCACCTGGGCTCCGATTTCATCGGAATAGATTAACTCCGTATTACGAAATACTTTCGGTTCCTGCTTAAAATGCTTCTTTAACTTTTCTCCATGCTCCTCAACCTGCTGTCTGAATTCATCTTCATCTTTCAGGGATACAAGGGAATGCGAATTCGTTTCAGCAAGAAATTCAACTTTCCCCGTTTCGGCAAGAGCCTTGAAACTCTCAAGTACATCCGGAGCATATAGTTCCATCTGGTCCATTGCGATACCGGATATAGAAAAAGCCACTTTGAATTTTCCCTCATATTTATTAATCAGTTCCAGTATGACCTTATTTGCCGGCAGATAACATTTTTCAGCCACCTTTCGGAAAATACTCTCGTTACTGTAATCATCATAATAATAATGTTCATCTCCTATATCAAAGAACCTGTAATTCCTGAAACGAAAAGGTTGATGAACCTGAAAATAAAGACAGATAGTACTCATTATCTGGTGATTAATTTAATTTTATAAAACTGATAAATAAATATCCTTAACCTGGCGTGCGGAATTTTCCCATTTCAGGTTATCCACCTCTTCCTTGCCGTGTTTTTTGAACACTTCTGAAAGTGCATCATAGTTTAATATACCGTATATAGCATCTGCCATCGCATCAATATCCCAGAAATTTACCTTGATGGCATGCTTCAGAATTTCAGACACACCGCTCTGATGGGAAATGATTACCGGCACATTTGACTGCATGGCCTCAAGGGGTGAGATACCAAATGGTTCGGATACGGAAGGCATAACATATACATCGGTGACGGAGAACATACGATAGACATCATCTCCCCGAAGGAAGCCTGTAAAATGAAATTTATCCATGATTTTTAAGGAAGCAGCATGCCAAATCATCTTTATCATCATATCCCCACTCCCTGCCATAACAAAACGGACATTGTCCATTTTCTGCAGTACCTTTTTCGCTACCTCGATAAAATACTCCGGTCCTTTCTGCATGGTAATCCTACCCAGAAAGGTAACCACCTTTTCATCGTATCCCTTCTTCACCGATATGTTTTCCTTCTGAACCACGGGATCAACGGCATTATAAACCGTCACAACTTTCTCAGGAGCAATCCCATAATTCTGGATGACTGTATTCCTGGTCAGATTGCTCACCGAGATAATCTTATCAGCGGCATTCATTCCGGTCTTTTCCATTTCATAAACACTGGGATTTACATTGCCCCCGCTCCTGTCAAAATCAGTTGCGTGTACATGAACCACCAGGGGTTTCCCTGAGACCTCCTTGGCTGCCATTCCTGCAGGATAGGTAAGCCAGTCATGTGAATGAATCACATCGAAGTCATAATTTTCCGCTATTTCTGAGGCGATCACAGCATAATTTGCAATCTCCTGATATAGGTCTTTCCCATATGTGCCGGTAAATTCCAATTTGCCGGTAAAATGGGTATGGATATAGTTTTTGGAGCCTTCCTTATCCTTAGAAATCTGGGTATAGAAATCTTCCGGATCCATGTAAGGAACCATATTTGAATTCACCTCAATGAATTGTATTTTTTCCAGAAGCTTCTCATAGTGAGGGTTCTTCTGGCTAAGCTCTACATCATTGGCACCGATAAGCCGGAGTTTTGACTGGTCCTCATCCCCAAAAGCTTTTGGCACTACGAACAGGATTTCCATATCCTCCAGATATGACATCCCATTGGTAAGCCCATAACAGGCAGTTCCCAGTCCCCCGGAAATATGCGGTGGGAATTCCCATCCAAACATCAGAACCTTCATACCCAATTCAATTTATTCATGCACACTGTAATTTTTAATCATTCTGCGGATCCTGAGAAGGGCGGATACGCTCCAGGCCTGAGATATGGCTCCCTTTCCCTCATGAGGTGGATCACCATCATAAATCTCTGAAATCGAACCAATCCCATTTTCATTCATATCCTCTTCGAACCCATAGTATAGCTTTTTAACCAATGACAATCCGGATTGCTTATGGATCTCCAGGTAAGCCTCACAAAAATGTTCCAGCAACCATGGCCATACCGTTCCCTGGTGATAGGCCTCATCACGCCTCTCCTGTTTACCGTAATAGATCCCTTTATAGACAGGATTTTTCGGAGACAGAGTCCTTAATCCTTTTGGTGTAAGCAGTTCGCGTTCCACCACATCAAGAATTGACTTTTTCATTTCCGCACTCAGGGGTGAATATTTCATAGCCGCGGCAATTACCTGATTCGGGCGAACGGCCAGGTCCTGTTTACCATCAGTAATGCAATCAGCAAGATACCCTCCTTCAGGGTACCAGAAGGTGGGAGCGAAAGATTCTTCGATTAAGGCAGGTACATTTTCCCAGTCCCCCATGAATTTTTTGTCCCCCGCAACCTCAGCAAGTTCCAGGGCAAAGCGTATCCCATTATACCATAGGGCAGATATCTCAACCGGGTTGCCATTCCTCTGTGTAACAGGAACATCATAGACCACGGCATCCATCCAGGTAAGGGCTTTGAAATCAGCTCCGGCATGGACCAGTCCATTTTCCTGCATATGGATATTAAAAAGTGTCCCTTCCCGGAAATGGGTGAGTATATGCTTTATGTTCTTTCCGTACTTCTTCCAGATATCAAATTCCGGATCATAAATATGAAACTGCTGAAGGGCCCAGATAAACCAGAGCGGGGCGTCGACCGAGTTAAATGCCGGGTCATCATCACTACCCATATTGGGAAAGAGACCATGCTGCAATTTTTTGACCATGGTATCTGCCACTGCAAGGAATGATTCTCTATCGCGTATGGCAATGGTCAGTCCGGGCAAGGCAATAAAGGTATCCCTACCCCAGGTGCCAAACCATGGAAAACCTGCTATCACTTCAGTTTTTCCCTCATTTCTGACAATAAACTGCTGGGCAGAATTTACCAGGCAATGATAAAAGCTTGTTCTCGGTACCCGGCTTGACAATTCATTGTCATATTTTTTCTTCAGGCTGGGGGTCGCAGCCTCCTTTGTACCTGCAGAGAAAATTACCGACTCACCTGCTTTCATTGATAATTCAAAATACCCGGGAACGAAGAGATCTTCCTTATAGGCATATCCCCTCTCCATCTCTTTCATATACTCTACATTGTAATACCAATCCGGAACATGTACATATTCAGGCTTTCTGGAAAATTGCATGAATAGTTCCGGGAAGTTCTCATACATCCTGGAAGCCACACCGTTGGTAACATCCTTAACCTTGGTATTGACATACAGGTTTGATTTGCTCAGGGTATGAGCATTCCTGAAAGCAAGGAAGGGTCTGAACCTGATCTTGATTGATTCCTGGCTCTCAAGCAGGGAAAATTTTATCAGGATCTGCTCCTCCTTCTCAACCAACAGACTTTCCCTTACAAGAACAATACTGCCAACACGGTAAGTAGTTCTGGCAATCGTTTCAGCTTCAAAATCCCGGACATATTTATGGCCCTTTGGTGAAATATTATCCCCCTCATATTTTCGGACCCCCAGATTAAACTCCTTCTCCTTCTCGATGATAGTTACATCAAGTGATGAAAGCAAGACATGCTTTTCCCCAGCAAATTTCTCGAGGGGGGAGACCAATAGTCCATGATACTTCCTGGTATTGCATCCGATGATGGTCACAGAGCCATAAGAACCCGCCCGGTTTGACCGTATTATTTCCTTATCGAGGGAATACTCAAGATTGATCAGTTGATTTTTATCGAATTGTATATAACTCATTGGCAAATCTATTCTACAAATACTTAATTTTCAACAAATTAAAAAAATCTAATCGCATACGCAAAAAAAGCGTGTAAATATCATAAAAAGCAATTTAATAATCAATCATTTCCAGGGTCTTTTGATTAAATAATTGTTAATTAATTAAAACTCAAAAATACTTATCTTCGCAAACGGATAAAAACCCAGGAATTCATTGCAAACAGATGAAAAATACGAAGCTGTAATTGGACTTGAGGTACATGCCCAGTTAAGCACAAAAAGCAAATTATTCTCAGCCGACCCAAACAGTTTTGGTGCTGAAGCTAATCAGAATGTTTCCATAATTTCGCTTGGACATCCGGGCAGCCTTCCCAGGTTGAATGAACAGGTTGTTGAGTCTGCCATTAAATTGGGACTGGCAACACAATCTACCATAGCACCCGTCCTTGGTTTTGCAAGGAAGAATTATTTCTACACAGATCTTCCCAAGGGATACCAGATTTCTCAGCATGAATCACCCATTTGTGAAGGAGGCAGGGTATCGATCAGAATAAACGGAGAGTCCAGAGATATTCACCTTACCCGGATACATATAGAGGAGGATGCAGGAAAGAGCCTTCATGACCAGCAACCTGATGCAAGTTTCATTGACCTGAACAGGGCGGGGGTTCCCCTGCTTGAGATTGTCAGCGAACCTGAGCTCAGAAGTGCAGAGGAAGCCCAGGCATATCTTGGGGAAATACGCCGAATGGTACGCTACCTTGATGTCTGCGATGGCAATATGGAAGAAGGCAGTCTTCGCTGTGATGCCAATGTTTCAATAAAAAAGAAAACAGATACGGTTCTGGGTACACGTACCGAGATTAAAAACCTGAATTCGATAAGCAATGTTGGGAAAGCTATTGAATATGAGATCAAACGACAGACTGAAGTTCTGAACGAGGGAAAGAAAGTGAAACAGGAGACCGTCAGCTATGACGATCAGAGAAACCTGTGCTTTCCCCTGAGAAGTAAAGAAGAGGCGGATGACTACCGCTACTTCCCTGAACCTGACCTGAATCCCCTGCTGATAAAGGAAGAATTGATTTCACGGATCAGATCTGAAATTCCTGCCCTGCCGAATGATTACTATAATAAGTTCACTGGAGAATTTAAACTGAACTATAAGGATGCCGAGGCCCTGATTGAAACAGCGCCCTTAGCGGAATACTATCAGGAACTGGCAAGCAGTTCAGATCCTAAGTCCGCCGCCAACTGGATCATGGGTCCAATAAAATCCTGGCTGAATGAAAACAATAAAAGCATTCAGGACTTTCCAGTCCGCCCTGCAGGAATGAAGGAACTAATCAGAATTACTGCGGAAGGATTAATAAGCTATACAGCTGCACAACAGAAACTATTCCCCGAACTCATTAAAAATCCCAGTAGCGATCCGGGATCTCTGGCAAGTTCGATGGACCTGGTCCAGGAAAGTAGCGAGGATATTATAATGAAACAGGTCAGGGATGCCTTAGATAAATACCCTGAAAAAATAATTGAATACAATAAAGGTAAAAAGGGACTGCTGGGACTGTTCATGGGTGAGGTAATGAAAATCTCAGGAGGAAAAGCAGATCCTGCATTGACGAATAAAATTATACGTTCAGAGCTTGAAAATCGAAAATAATGATAAATACTAGGTGCATTCTTATTTTTCTCATCCCCATCCTTTTAGTCTCATGCGGCAAGGAACATCAAGGATTTACTGTCTCGGGCAAGTTTGAAAATGCGGGTGAGGGATATATATACCTGCAAGAGATGACCAGCCGGGAACTCATCCCTGTGGATTCTGTTCAGCTGGACACTTCAGGCACATTTCTTATGAGGGGAGAATCATCCCGGACAAAGTTCTATGCTGTGAGTGTTTTCAAAGGGGATTATATCTATTTGCTTGCACAAACCGGGCTGCAGATTACCCTGGGAGGAAACGCAGATAATCTTGATGATTCATATACAGTTGATGGATCCGAACACTCAAAATTGATACGTGAATTAACTTTTGAACAAAACCGTACCATCAACAGGATACGGCAATTGAACAAGATCTTTAACGATAGCCTGAAAAATGCTGATTTTGAGGATCTCAAGGCCAACCTGGACACAGCCTACATGCTTTTAGTCGAATCCCAGAGAGAATTCTCCATCAGGTTCATAGAAAATAATCTTCACTCCCAGGCCAGTCTCATGGCACTCTACCTGCAGGTTGGTCCGCGGAATTACCTGTTCAACCCTGAACAGGACTTCAGGTATTATGCGATGGTTGACTCATCCCTTAGCATCCTTTACCCGGAATCTGATGCTGTGAAAGACCTGCACAGACAGGTTGAAGAGATTCGCAAGAAACGAATGATGGAGGGTCTTTCAGCTTCCCGTCTTTCCGTGGGTGCAGTAGCTCCCGAAATTGCCCTGCCTTCCCCTTCAGGAGATACCATCATACTTTCCTCATTACGTGGAAAGGTCGTACTGCTTGACTTCTGGGCATCCTGGTGCTCCCCATGCAGGAGAGAAAATCCAAACCTTGTCAGTAACTACAATAAGTACAAGAAAAAAGGATTTGAGATCTACCAGGTATCACTGGATAAAACGAAAGCTGCCTGGATAAAAGGTATTGAAGATGATGGACTCGAATGGATTCATGTATCTGACGTTCAATACTGGAACTCAATCGTAGTTCCCATTTACAACATCCAGGGAATTCCCATGAGTTACCTGCTTGACAAAGAAGGAAAGATCATCGCAAATAACCTCCGGGGTGAACAACTCGGAAACAAATTGGAAGAAATATTTAATCCCTAAGCATGAAAAATTTCATATGGATCTTTATAATAATAGTCCTGGCATCCTGTTCCCGGGGTAATAAAATTGAGGTTAGGGGAAGCATTGAAAATGGAACTGGCATGATCTTCCTTGACATCCAGGGACTAAGAGGAATAGTATCTGCAGATTCTGTAAAACTTAAGAAGAATGGAAGTTTTGTACTGTCAGACCGGATCGAACTCCCCACCTTTTATAACCTTCACCTGGGAGATCAGAAAATTATTCCCCTGCTGGTCAGCCCGGGAGAATCTGTTGAACTAAACACTAATTCTGAGAACTTTTTAAATGATTATGAATTAAGTGGATCGCCGGAATCTTTGTTGTTGAGGGACCTGAACATGAGAATAAGCAGGACTAATAAGGGACTTGATTCTCTCCAGTTCATTCTGGAAAAGAACCCTGAAATCAACGATGAAGCCCTGGCTGGTTTACAAGAAGCCTCGACAAAAATTATTACGTCCCAGCACCGCTACAGTATCAAGTTCGTCCTTGATCACATGACTTCCCTGACATCCATCTATGCCCTCTACCAGAGATTGAATAATAATGATTTTGTTCTGAACTCCAACAGGGATATTCAATTGCTGAAAATAACTGCTGCATCGCTTGATACAATCTACCCGGAATCAGAATTTGTTATCTCCCTTAAAAGAGATGCACTTAATATGGAGAACTCTTTCAACAACCAGAAGATTAAGACCATTTTGGCAACAGCATCCTCCACATTGCCTGAAATCAGTCTGCCGGACCCTTACGGGGACACCATTACCCTATCATCCTTAAAAGGCAATGTGATACTGCTTTCCTTCTGGGCCTCCTGGAATGAAGCAAGTGTTGAACTTAACCAGGATCTGAAGAGGCTTTACAATAAATATCATAGCAGAGGTCTTGAAGTCTACCAGGTCTCCTTCGATATGCAGTTGAAAGCATGGATGGAGGCAATACAGTTTGACGAGCTACCCTGGTATAATGTATCTGAATTAAGTTATCCCGAATCCACTGTGGCAGCATTCTATAATGTCACTGAAATACCTGCCTTCTTCCTGATTGATCGCAGCGGTGAGATCGTAGGGAAAAATATTCAGGAGCTTGAACTTGACAGGAAAATTTCAGAACTTATTAATCAAAACCAATAGCCTTGAGTAGTTCTAAAAAGATCTTTTTCCTTTCAGACCTCCACCTTGGAATGCACCCTGTTGAAAAAAGCAGGGAGCGTGAAAAAAAGGTTGTTGAATGGCTTGAAAGCATTCGACACGAAGCTGAGGAAATTTATCTCCTGGGAGATATTTTCGATTACTGGTTTGAGTATAAAAGAGTAGTTCCAAGAGGATTTACCCGTTTCCTGGGAAAGATTGCCGAAATAACCGATTCCGGGATTAAAGTAAACTTCTTCACCGGAAACCATGATGTCTGGGTATTTGATTACCTGCCCCAGGAAATTGGAGTTGAAGTATTCCGTCATCCCGTAACCCGGGAATATGGGGGTAAAAAATTCTATATCGCCCATGGAGATGGACTTGGTCCAAACCAATCAGGGTATAAATTGCTGAAATGGTTGTTCACCAATAAACCAGCCCAATGGATGTATGCAAGGCTACATCCGAACTTTGCCACCGGCTTTGCTCTTCGATGGTCAAAGAAAAGCCGATACAACAAAGGAGTAAGCACAGAATTCCTGGGAATTGACAAGGAATACCTGATTGTCCACGCCAGAGAAATACTGGAAAAAGAACATTTTGACTATTTCCTCTTTGGTCACCGTCATCTTCCCTATGAATATGATCTGAACGAAAAGTCAAAGTTCTTTTATTTGGGAGACTGGATCCAAAGCTTCACCTATGCCGTTTTTGACGGTACCGACCTGCAGCTGAAAAAGCTATAAGCTAAGCAAAAACCAGCGTAGTGCTGGTAATGACAGCAGCATGAAAATTATGAACGAAAAAAGGCTACCCGAATGAGGCAGCCCTTTTCTATGTTAGCTTATAGTTCTTATTAAAACAGGTTTACGGCTACAGTTACACCAGCCGTCACAATAGAAACCATACTCATCAGTTTGATCAGGATGTTAAGACTTGGACCTGAAGTATCCTTGAAAGGATCTCCAACGGTATCACCAATAATGGCAGCCTTATGATTATCTGAACCCTTACCTCCGAGGTGGCCTGATTCAATATATTTCTTGGCATTGTCCCATGCACCACCGGAGTTGGCCATGAATACCGCAAGTACAAATCCAGAGCTTAAGCCACCCACAAGTAATCCCATGGATCCTGCAATACCGAAGATCAATCCGGTAGCAATAGGAACCAAAAGGGCAAGCAATGAAGGTAAAATCATCTCCTTTTGGGCACCCTTGGTGGAAATCTCCACACATTTTGCATAATCCGGCTCGGTTTCGCCTTCAAGGATTCCCTTTATCTCACGGAACTGACGCCTTACTTCCTCAACCATACTGCCTGCAGCACGGCCAACAGCATTCATTGTTAATCCTGAGAACATGAAAGCCATCATGGCACCAATAAACAGACCAACCAGAGTCTTGGGATTCATAAGGTGTACTTCAAACAGGCTCATGAAATCTGCAAATGTAAAATGATGAAGTTCTTCAACACTTGTAATGGTCGTACTATCTGGAAATACGTACTCTGTCCAACCACCTTCAGTCATAAGCCTGGCTATACCATGTTTAATTTCTTCAATATAAGCTGCCAGTAGAGCAAGTGCTGTAAGAGCAGCAGAACCAATGGCAAATCCTTTACCGGTAGCGGCAGTCGTGTTCCCTAAAGAATCAAGAGCATCTGTACGCCTTCTTACTTCAGGATCCAGTCCACTCATTTCAGCATTTCCACCAGCATTATCTGCGATGGGACCGTAAGCATCAGTTGCCAGGGTGATACCAAGAGTAGATAGCATCCCAACAGCAGCAATTCCAATTCCATATAGTCCCATTCCCATATTATTCATGTCAAAACCTGAAGCAAAAAGGTAGGCAAAAATGATACCTACAACAACGGAAAGAACAGGAATAACAACCGATGTCATACCAATTCCGATTCCCGATATTATTACTGTGCCAGGTCCTGTATCAGTACTCTGTGCAATTCTCTGTGTAGGTTTGAATTCTTCAGAAGTATAATATTCAGTTGCTTTTCCGATAACAATACCAACAACCAGTCCGGTTACAATCGCTCCCCATATACCCCAGAAGTTAGGCACTTCAAGAACTCTCAGTACAACCCATGACATTATTACAATTAAAAGGGAACTGATATTCACACCCCTTCCGAGAGCATTCAGCAGATTTCTCTGGGTGGCATCTTCTTTGGTTCTAACCATGAAAATACCAATGATTGATAATATAATACCAACAGCCGCAATAAGCATGGGGGCGAG
>JAUUZM010000269.1 GCA_030589965.1 Bacteroides sp. | reverse complement strand
TTTTGGACGGGGAAGGCTGGTTATATATGTTCCTCTGCAATTGAGAATCTTTCTGCATGAGAGGAAGGATTCAACCCCGGCAGCATCAAAAATCACATCGTATTTAAGGGATCCGCTCAGGTAATTTATTTTCTGGTAATCAATATGATGATCCGGCTGAATGCTTTTCAATAGATTTTCGTGATTGGAACTACAAACAGCTGTTGTTTCTGCATTGTATTCTTTAGCAATCTGCAGGGCAAAATGGCCTACGCCACCTGCAGCTCCAATGATTAGTACTTTCATGCCGGGTTGTATGGAGACCTTATCCCTGAGTGCCTGAAGGGCTGTTTGTCCCGCTAGTGGAATTCCAGCGGCATGCAGATGGTCAATATTTTTTGGCTTCAGAGCCGTAGCAGATTCAGCGGCAGCAGCATATTCTGCAAAAGCTCCTCCAAACTTTCTACTTAAGCGGCAGTATACCTCATCTCCTGGCTTAAATCTGCTCTCATTGCTTTCTATACGCTCTACCACACCTGATACATCATATCCAGGAACAATCGGAAACTCTGCTTTCAGGAAACGCTTGTGATTACCTTTTCTTTGCTTCCAGTCCACCGGATTAACACTGGCAGCATATACCTTTACAAGGATCTCATTCTTTCTCAACACCGGTTCAGGAATATCCTCAATTTTGAAAACCTCCGGTGCTCCGTACTCATAAATAACTCCTGCTTTCATAATATCATGCTGTTTTCCTCCCAATACTGGGGACAAAGTTAATATACTGCTTTTACTCAAAGTTAAATTCTTTGTAAATTTGTATAAAACCAATAAATATGGATTACGAGGAATTCTCAAAGATCAAGGATGTAAGTGAGATACCTGATTATTTACCGGCCCTTCTCCGTGGTCTGCTGCTAGAGGCTTTGGGGGACTGGGATGGGGCCCATGAAATTGCTCAGAATGAGCATACAAGGGATGGATCCTGGGTACATGCCTATCTCCATCGGGTGGAAGGTGATCTGTCAAATTCTTCTTACTGGTATTCTAATGCCGGACGCAAAATGCCGGATATGGAACTTAAAAAAGAGTGGGAGATCATTTCCAAGGAATTGCTTGGAAAATACCAGCCCGGGTAGATTTCAGGTAAGGATGTCCTTCAGCCAGGATTACTTCCTGGAGTATTCTTTTTCTGTAAAAATCAAGGATTCATAAATATACAGGTCAGCTTCCTTCCAGCCATCCCAACCAATCCGGGCTTTGTCCCGCGCACAATGTCCCAGGAATTCTTCAAGGTTCCATCCGGTTTGGGTTGCAACCTGGGGAAGGAAGGTCCCTGAACTGGATCCTTTTTTGATGTAAATCCCGTGTTCACCCAGTTTAATTTCTTCCGGGTCAGTTATCTTTTCGAGAGGTGTGAGAACGCTTATCTCAAGCTCAATGTTTTCAAGTTCTCCGGACTCAACGGGCTTAAACCTGTAATCCTTTGTAGAAGCAGAAATGGCCAAATCCCGAACGAGCTCATACAAGGGTTTATTGGGCTGAAAGCGACCGATACAACCTCGAAGCTTGCCATCCTTATGAAGGGAAACAAATGCTCCGGCATGAGTCTGAATAGACTTGGAATAACTATTCTCATCCACTTCTTGAATTTTACCCTTTCGTATATTAGAATCCATGGTGGTCCGGGCTATTTCAAGAAGGACCTTTTTATCATCACGGCTTAGCATAAATATGAATTCAGTAGGAAAAGCATGTTCAAAACAAATCTAATCAGATTTTTTTTACCGATAAATAATTATCTTAGAGAAGTTTCATGAATGTTGTAAAATCCCTATACACCTGTTATGACCAAGATAATCATTGAATCCGGTGATGTCAGGCTGAATGCTGAATTTAATGATTCAGAAACGTCAAGGGCTGTACTCGGGCTGCTTCCCATAAGGGGGTCTGCAAATGTCTGGGGAGATGAGATTTATTTTAGTATTCCCATGCATGTTGAGCAGTCCGCAGATGCAAAGCAGGAAGTTGAAGTAGGTGATCTGGCTTTCTGGCCTGTAGGGGACGCCTTCTGTATCTTTTTCGGTCCGACTCCCGTAAGTAATGGTGATATACCGAAGGCCTACAGTCCCGTTAACGTCTTTGGAAAGATCCATGGAGATGTTGCCATTCTGAGAGATGTATCGAACGGGGATCAGGTTAAAGTTTTTAAAGCTGAAAACGAATGATAAAGAAGTTTCTGCATTTTATGAGTCATGATATCTGGCAACTGGATGTCAGGGAATACCGGCCGGTACTGGGATTTTTTCTGAGGCAGCTAAGGATTGTTCTTCTGGCAATGAAGGAGTTCAGAGAAAACCAGATCCAGCTCAGGGCCTCTGCACTAACTTATTATTCACTATTGTCCATTGTGCCGATTGCTGCCATGGCTTTTGGAATTGCCAAGGGTTTCGGGTTTGAAACCAGGCTGGAACAGGCGATCAGGAGCAGTGCAGCCGAACAGGAGGAACTGGCTGATATAGTGGACTATGTCCTTGAATTCGCAACATCCACGCTGCAGAATATCAATGGTGGGGTAATTGCAGGTGCCGGAGTGGTCCTGCTATTGTGGTCCATCATGAAGGTCCTGGGAAATATTGAAAATTCATTTAATGTAATCTGGCAGATTCGTAAAAGCAGACCTTTTGCCAGGAAATTCTCTGATTACCTGTCCATGATGCTGGTAGCACCTATCCTGTTTTTTCTTAGCAGCACGGTAACCGGCTTTGTCAGCAACCTTGCAAACAATAGTGATTCAGCTATTTTTGAGTACATGGGACCGGTTTTATTGTTTTTGGTCCGCCTGATACCCTATGTGCTTATCTTCTTGTTATTCACTCTTCTGTATGTGGTAATGCCAAATACCAAAGTGAGATTTAAATATGGACTCTCAGCCGGGATCATGGCTGGTATCATATTCCAGCTTACCCAGTATGTATATTTTTATTTCCAGGGAGAAGCCGGGCGAATGAATGCTATTTATGGCAGTTTTGTGGCGGTTCCATTATTCCTGGTCTGGATGCAGTTGTCCTGGCTGATTGTGCTGCTTGGGGCTGAGATCTCTTTTGCCTATCAGAATATCGAGAAATATGAACTGGAGGCGGAATCACTACACATTACACCGTACAACAAGAGATTACTTACATTCCTGGTTATGTACACCATTATAAAAGGCTTTGAGAAAGGTACCAAGCCACAGACCTCATCTGAGATAAGCCATGGATTAGGGATTCCCATAAGACTTGCGAGGGAAATAATTTTCGACTTGCTGGACGGGCAGCTGCTGTTAGAGGCAACTACCGACAGTCCAAAGGAAAACGCATATGTCCCTTCCCTGGATATCAGCAAAATCACCGTTGCCTATGTAATGGAACAACTGGACCTGAGAGGGGATGAGAGATTAATGGCGGAGGAGAGTCCTAAGCTTGACACTTTCTCTAATATCCAGAAAGGTCTCCTAGAATCCCTGCGTAAAAGTCCATCTAATAAGCTTCTTAGGGATATTTAACAGGTGGTGGACTACTTTCCGTTTATAATTTTTTAAGCTCTTAGATTTGAAATATTAAACATTTCTTTCTAATATTGCATCAATCTAATAGAAAATGAACTATTCAACTGCATATCATTCACATCATCATCACAGATGACAGGGCATGCTATGCAGAGAAACTAATAATCTTTTATATGAGGTTTGCAGGATCTGCAAACCTTTTTTTTTGTTCAGATATGGAAAAATTAAGTGTTGGTATACAAAAATCGGGAAGGCTGAGTGAGAAATCGCTTGACCTGCTTAAGGAATCAGGAATAGTCCTGGCAAACGGGAGCCGTAAATTGCTTTCTTCATCTCAGAATTTTCCTTTAAAAGCAGTGTTCCTCAGGGATGATGATATTCCACAATATGTCTATGACAGTGTTACTGACATTGGAATAGTAGGGGAGAATGAGGTCCTGGAAAAAGGACATGATCTGGAGATCGTTGAGCGACTGGGATTTGCCCGTTGCCGCATGTCCATTGCAATTCCCAGGGATATTGAATACAAGGGGGCTGAATCTCTTGATGGTAAAAAGATTGCTACTTCTTACCCTAATATCCTGGGTACATTCCTTGCAGAGAACCATATTGATGCTGAAATTCATGTGATCAGTGGCTCGGTTGAGATTGCACCGGGGATTGGACTGGCAGATGCTATTTTTGATATTGTCAGTACAGGTAGCACTCTTGTAAGCAATGGACTGAAAGAGGTGGAGGTAATCCTGGAGTCGGAGGCTGTCCTGGTTGCAAAAGCCGGTCTCAGTCCATCCAAACAGGAAATACTGGATAAACTATTATTCAGAACCAGGGCCGTACGCAAATCAAGGGATAATAAGTATATCCTGCTGAATGCGCCGAATGATAAACTGGATGAAATTATTGGAGTGATCCCCGGAATGAAGAGTCCAACCGTTATGCCCCTGGCCGAAGAAGGCTGGAGTTCAGTACATTCCGTTCTGAATGAAAATGAATTCTGGGAGATCATTGACCGTCTCCGTGATCTGGGTGCTCAGGGGATATTGGTGATTCCTATTGAAAAGATGATAACCTGATATTAATTAAGACATGGAAGTATTTGTGAATCCATCCAAAGACCTCTGGCCGGAAATCCTGGCCAGACCATTGATTGATCACTCCGGGCTCAGGTCCACAGTTTCGGAGATAATTGAACATGTGAAAGAGGGAGGTGATCAATCCATTATTGACTTCACCCTGAAATTTGATGGTACGGAAATTTCTGAACTCCGGGTTTCGGAGGAGGAGATCCGCACCGCTGTTGAAAAGGTGCCGGCAGATCTGAAGGAGGCCATTGGACTGGCAAGGCGGAATATTGAGAAATTCCATAAGTGTCAAAAGGTTGACGAATGCCTTATTA
>JAUUZM010000205.1 GCA_030589965.1 Bacteroides sp. | reverse complement strand
TGCCTGGCCGAAACGTTTACAAAACCTGCTGCCTGGCACCCCCTTGTGTCCCTTCCTGCCACATTTACAAATCCTGCCCCCTGGAAACCGGTAACATCTGTTCCGGTGACATTAAAAAATCCCGCCAGTTGTGCGCCGTCAACAGAACCTCCGACTATATTACCGAACCCGGCACCCTGGAATCCTTTCACATAATAATTTACACTATTAATGATTCCACCAAATTCAGCACCATCAACACCCCCGGCATTCCCAATAAGGAGGTTAAGAGATACCTTATTTACAGTTTTGGAATTCTGCACCCAATTCGTGCTGAAAGGAGGGAACAGAAATGTGAACTGGAAGTTCTTCTGTTGAAGTTCTGGTATTTCCCTTTTTGTTGCAGTTTTTTCACCGGCCTGAGCTTCACCGGCCTGGGAATCAGATCCGTTATCCTGGGCATCCGCAAGAGGGATAATTAAGAAAGAAAGTGTGAATACGAAGTATAGAGTTTTTTTCATGGCGGACTGTGGTCTTTATGGATGTTTACATCTAAAGACCTAAAAAAAACCCGAGGGTTGTATGGGAGAAGAAATTAATTGTCCAATTGTTGTTTGACATCTTCCTTGCCAACTCCGATCGGGATACCGACCTGTACATGAAATCCGGTGTTATATTCTGCAGGGTAAGTACTCGCCTTATAAATGTTTATAAATCCCCGGGAATAACGGAGGCTCAGGTTGACACCTTCTCCTTTGCCAAATTTAAATCCGAGTCCAACATCAATCCCAAAATCCATGTTAGTTATTTCCGGACGAATAAATTCCTTGTAATAGAGTTCAGTATTATCCTCAGGTTTGACCATTACCATATCATCTGCTGTAAACAGAAGGCTCCCGTGGATTCCTGCTTCAAAATATAACTGGTTTGTTAATTTATATCTTGGCAGGAAAACAAGGGTTCCGTAATTAATATCTCTGGAGGTTTCCAATGAAGGATGGTCCCATTCCGGTCCGGGTGGTAGGTCCCGGGCATCAATTCCCTTGGTACCCATCTGGTTCATAAACATAAGTTCCGGGTGGAGGTAAAAATGCTCACCCAGCTTAAAATTGAAGTAGAGTCCAAGGTTGATCCCCTTTTTATATTTTTTATCCGGGTGGTTAACGAGGGTTGAAAAGTTACCACCCACATTTAATCCGAATTCAATATTGGGAGTATTCAGCTTATCGCCGAATACCAGGGCTATCAGGACCTGGGATTTTGCCGATGTAATGGATAAACCGGCAATCAGGGTCAAAATCAGTATTTTTTTCATTAAATAATATTAAAAGGATTATATGCTTCGAAGTTATCTATTTCTTATGGAAAAGTAAAGCATGTTCTATTTTCCAAGGCTTAATTTGGAGAATTCCGGATAGCCTGGATAAGCTGCTGGTAGTTTTGGTCATCAGGATAGTATTCAAGCAGTTTTTCTGCATACTCAATTGCCTCCGCCCGTTTGCCGAGCTCAAAATTGAATGTGGAAAGGGAATATAGAAGGTCCCTGTCAAATCGATTTTCTTTCAAAGCTGTTTCCAGGTGATCCACCGCCTCCTGTTTTTCCCCGGTAGAATTTAGTCCAACCCCAAAAACATACGCATAACGTGCATTTTCGGGCTCCATGCCGGATGCCTGCTCAAGATATTTCATGGCTTCATCATGTGCCCCCCGTCTCACGAGGTTTAATCCCAGGGCATAATTCACAGCAGCCATATCAGGGCCTCTCTCAATGGCATCTCTAAGGATCTTTTCCCCTTCCTGGTCTCTTTGAAGGACCCGGTAAAGGTCCGCCAGGTTTACGTAGGCGGTGGTCATTGCGGGTTCAATTTCGATGGCCTCCTTATAAGATGCTTCTGCTCCTGCATAATCAACCCTGTTGAGGGACAGGATTCCAAGATTCATATGTGCTGAAGGATGGTCGGCATTGATCATCTGAGTAGCTACATATTCTTTGAGTACCTTATCACGTTGTTGAATTCCGACTTTTCCGAAATATTGTTCCGGTACCCTGGCCAGCTGAAAGGCAGCGGTAATGCGGATCAATCTAATGGAATCGCTGAGGCTGGGAAGGGCCAGTTCCAGGAGTACATTGTCATCGGCAGCAAAAAGAGCAGAGACTGCTGCAAAACGGATCAGCGGATCTGCATCTGACAAACCTTCCCGGAGAATAGTAATAACGGATGCATCCCGGTAATTTTGAAGAAGGGAAATAGCTGTTGCCCTAACCATGGGAGCTGATTCCGGATCCCTAACCAGGCGTAACAGTTCCGGCAATGCTTCGGGATAAGCCTGGCGTCCTGCCCAGAATACCTCCCCGTAATGTGTCCCATTCTTATTCGGATCCCCGTACCAGGTCCTGCACCAATCCGCCGACCATTGATTGGTTTTATCCGAATGACATTTATTGCATGCGTTAGGGGACTTAAGTTTATCTGAAAGATCCGGGCGTGGAATTCGGATGCTATGGTCCCTTCTGGGATCCACAACCATATAGGTTCGTTCCGGCATATGGCATTCAAGGCAGCTTGAGCCTTCCTGTTCGGGGTCATGAAAATGGTGATCACGGCTCCCGTATTTCTCTGCAAGATGGCAGCGATAACAGAGCGCATTACTGTGAACAAAGACTTTACCACTATGTGATTCATGGCAGTCCTTGCATACGACTCCTTTATGGTACATTTTGCTCTGCAGAAAAGAAGCATATACATATACTTCCTCCAGGATCTGTCCATCTGCATAATAGAGTCCCTCGTCGAGCAAAGAAGGAATATGTGTATCCAGGAAAGACTTCCCATGAATAAAATCCTCACTCATAATGGCCCGACGTGCATGGCAGCGGGCACACATATCGACCAGGGTGCGGTCTGTACGCGGAACAGATCTTTCAGCCGTACCCGTTTCCATATTAAACACCCAGGAAGCATTATCCTGATCCTTCAGTCTCACCGCCAGGCCCATGTCAGCATAGGCTTCCGGATTTCCCCCCTGTTCTACTACCCGGGCCCATTCCACATGATCCGATCCCGGACCGTGGCAAGCTTCGCAGGATACATCGATCTCGTTCCAGGTTGTATTATAGGTTTTCGTCTGAGCATTATACTGCTTACGTACATTGGTTGAATGACATTCCGAACACATATAGTTCCAGTTCTGGGCTATATGGGTCCAGTATAAAATATCATCGGACGGGATTCTCTCCTCGTCATAAATATGGAACCATCTTTGTCCGCCTTCCTCAACCGGCCGGGTATCCCAGCAAAACGGAAGCATCTGGAAAGCTCCATTGGGGAATTCAACCAGGTATTGCTGAAGTGGTCTCACCCCAAAAACATAAGGGATGTTAAATTCTTTGAATTCCCCACCCTCGCCTTCGGTATGAACCATATACTTGCCATCCTGCTTGAAAAACCGGGTTTTATATCCAAGATGGTCTATAGTCAGATCATCAAAATTCCCGAGAACTGTCTTTTCATTCGCCTCATCCATGGCCAAATCGTGATCAGATCCCTGGAAAAGTTCATATTCCCGTTCATGACATTCCTTACAGGATTCTCTTCCGATATATTCTGCGCTCGTTTTTTCATCACCAGAGCTGCTTGTTCCCACTCCATTCCGATCTCCGCATGTGCTGACAATCACTGCGAGAGTAAACAGTACGGGAGGAATGATCAGAAAAAATAAGGGTTTCGGAATTCTCTGCATTGGGTGAAATTTTGGTCTAAAGTTATTTTAAAACTATCAAAATAGCGGTCCCGGACCCAGATATTAGGGTAATTCAGAACAAAACTATATAAATTTACCTGTTCATACCTTTGATAAAGTGACAGACCAAAACGAAACCGGGCACACCCGCAGAGATTTCATTAAACGCTTTTCCGTATGGGCAGCTGTATCGGCTGGCATTCTTGCATCCATCAGCTTGCTCCGCCAATTTGTGCCACGTATTTCCAGGTACCAGAAGAGGTTTAAAATTGGCAGAAAAAATAACTATCCGGTAAATACTTTTACTTACCTGGCGGACAAACAGCTATTTGTTTATCGCGACCACGAAGGGATCCGCGCTGTATCAGCAGTATGCACCCACCTTGGATGTATAATTGAAAAAAGTGATGATGGTTTCCAGTGCCCCTGCCACGGTTCATGTTACAGCGAGGAAGGCGAGGTACTCTCGGGAGCAGCCACAAAGGACCTGCCATGGTATGAACTTCAGAAGGATGTAGATGGACAAATCGTGGTGGACCAGAGCCGTTTGGTGGACCCTGAACGTAAATTATACATCTGATGCCTGATAGCTACCCCGAAGACAATAAGCGAAGGCTTGGAAAGATCAACCGGAATTTCTTCCTGCACATACATGCCAATAAAGTCCATCCCCACTCTCTGAAGCCGGGCTATACATTTGGACTTGGAGTAATACTCGGGTTTCTTTTTGTTATCATGATCCTGACCGGGGTAATGCTAATGATGAATTATACACCTTCGGTGGAGAGGGCTTATAACTCGGTTAAGGATATCATGTTCGTGGTACCTGGAGGAAGGTATATCCGGAACATCCATCGTTGGGCGGCCCATAGCATGGTCCTGATCTCTTTCCTGCATCTTATCCGGGTATTTTATACAGGTGGCTATCTTAAAGGAAGGCGGCTGAACTGGATATTTGGGGTGGTCATACTTTTCCTGGTAATGTTCATGAACTTTAGCGGATACTTGCTTCCATGGGATCAGCTGGCCTTCTGGGCAGTTACCATAGGTTCCAATATCGCTGCTTCCTTCAGAGAGCTGACCGATATCCTGGGAATCACTCAGGTCATAGATATAGGAGGTTTTATAAAAAGACTTTTAATTGGGGATGATAATGTTGGACAGGCAGCACTGTCGAGATTTTTTATGTTGCATGTGGTATTTCTGCCGGTAACATTGATGGTTCTCACCGGGCTCCATTTCTGGAGGATCCGCAAAGACGGGGGAATAAGTCGTCCCGAAACTCAAAGTGAAGGTTCCGAAAACAAATCAGTCCGGGCAGAACGAACCTCTAAATATTTCAGCTGGCCGCTTGTAATGTGGGCTGAACTTGCCATCCTCCTTCTGTGCGCCTCGGCCCTGCTGGTAATGGCATTCCTGTTTGATGCTCCATTGAGGGAGGAAGCCAATCCGGCATTCCCTGAGAATCCTGCAAAATCACCCTGGTATTTCCTGGGAATACAGGAACTGGTCTCCTATTCTGCTTTTGCGGGAGGAGTTATAATTCCGGTTCTTTTCCTGGTTTTCCTGATCTCCATTCCATATGTAGACAGGGAAGATGAGTATATAGGTATCTGGTTTAGCAGTCCAAAGGGATTACGGATTACCTGGCAGTCCATTGCATTCACATTTTTCGTAACCATAGCACTGATATTTATTATTATCCGATATGGCTGGTTGAATACCTGGTTTCCCGACATACCCCGTGTATTGGTCATGTTGATTAACCCTGCAACTCTCTCGGCCTTCTTCTATGTGATATGGGCAAAGTGGATACAACGCAACACAGGGTCCAGCCGAATGGAAACAACAGCACTGTTCACCTGTACAATTACAGCATTTATAATATTTACCGTTATTGGAATTTGGTTTAGGGGACCAAACTGGGAATTTTACTGGTCCAATGCACAATGGCCGGTATTTTAAGGAATGGAAGAAGGCAGACACATACATAGGTTCAGAGTAATCACGCTGGTATCAGCTACGATACTGGTTATCCTCCTGGTGACAGCATGGATAAGGGAAACTTTTTTGCCGGACTGGAAGGTATACCAAAGGGAGTACATTGAACTGGCACTTGAAAAGCTAGAGGATGAAAAAGTTTCCCTGGAAACCAGCCTGAGAATACAAGAGGTTAGTCCAACCGGACTCAATCGAACAGACCGTTGCATCACCTGTCACCTGGGTATGGAAAATCCCTCAATGAAAGATGCAGCCCAGCCTCATAAACTTCATCCGGGAGATCATATCCTCAACCATCCGGTGGAGAAATTCGGGTGTACTGTATGTCATGGGGGACAAGGAAGGGCGGTGGACCGGGTAATGGCTTTCGGGGAGGATCCATCCATCCACTGGAATTTCCCATTGCTTCATCCACCGTACATCGAATCTTCCTGTGGGAAATGTCACCTGGGAATCTTTTCTGACCAGTACC
>JAUUZM010000145.1 GCA_030589965.1 Bacteroides sp. | reverse complement strand
AGACGATGATTCCTGCCCCAAAAAATGCTATCATCATAACTCTGGTAAAAAAGAGATAGGAGGCCGGGATCTTCGGGACCAGGGTCATGTTCAGCAGGAATACGGCCAGCAGGATTATGAATGTCAGGATAACAGCGAGGGGGGTTCTGGGTTTCATTGGTTTAGATAATTATATGGTTTGCAGGATTACGAATTTTCTGGCTCCAATATTATTTCTTATTCAATGGCAATTCAACTCCAAAATTTCTTCGTGAATTTTCCCATTTCAGCATGATTCCGAAAATCAATCCAAGGAGTGATAGTCCGGCGAACAATAATATAGTTGGAGTATAATTCAGGGTATCGGGATTCCCGGGATTTGCCCTATCCAGTATCATCCCGGCCAGTATTGGCACACCCCATAGTCCAAGATTCTGGACCGAATACATTAGTCCGTATGCCGTCCCGATTTCTTTTTCCTTCACCAGTTTGACCATGGAGGGCCACATGGCAGCAGGAACGAGTGAAAATGCGATGCCCAGAAGGATCATGAAAAAATGTGGTTGTAAGGAAGTAAGGGCAAAGATCAGGTGTACAAATAACAGCGTTCCTGCCCCGATGATTATGGCAGTGGCAGATCTTCCTTTGCGATCCACCATGAGACCAAACAGAGGAGTAAAAAACATTGTTCCAAGGGGTAATAAGGAGGTTACATTGCCGCTTTCGATGGCTGATATTCCGAATTTATTGTAGAAGAAATCCGGTGCAAAAGCCACGAATGGAAACACAGCCGCATAAAAAGTTACACAAAGCAGGAGTATATAAATGTAGGCCCGTTTGGAGATTATCCCCAGAATATCCCTGATTAAAAATGGATCAGATGTTTTTGGGGGTGTGGAAAGTTTGATCTCCTTATCGATTCTCAGGTCAAACAGTATATAAACAAGGAATGCCAGCATTCCAATACAAACCAGTATGGATGCAAACCATACTGCATTGGTAAGATGGATACCACCACCCTCAGCCAATTGGGGAGAAACCCTCAGAGCGAGGAAAGTTCCCAGTCTTCCAAAACCCACCTTCAGTCCAAATGCAAGAGCAAGGTCCTTGCCTTTAAACCACTTTACCAACACCTTACTAATGACTACAATACTTGTTTCTGCTCCCAGGCCGTAGAAAAACCTTCCTGCAAGCATCATCTTCAGCTCAGCAGAATAATTGGGAAGAAAGGATGTCATCAGTCCATGTCCAATTCCGCCGGCGCTGTAATAATCAGTTGTTCCATAGGCCGTAAGCACCGCTCCGAAAGCCATGAAAAATATAAACATAAAACCTGTTCTTCGAATCCCCAGCTTGTCCAGTATCATTCCGCCGAAAACTGCCAGGAGGAGGAATGTATTCGGGATAGAGTAGAAAGAAACAAACAATCCGTACTGGGTGTTGGTAAAAGCGAATTCTTTGGTTAAAAGGGACTTAAGGGACGAAAAAGCATCGTAGAAGTAGTAGTTCACTGAGAGGATTAATCCAACCAGAATCAGTATCCCCCACCTGGCATAAGGTGATTCACTCAGCACTCTTTTAATTTTCTCCATATATGAGTTGAGATTCTGTCAGCATTTGAAATTCAAATATAGTTTTTTTGGAAATAATCGTTTCTCACAGCTTAACTTCAGAGTAAAAAAAATATTCCGATAATGACTTCCTGTCTAACAGATTGATTTTTTTATTGGGATGTTGTAACTTCCCCTTGAAACCTTTAAATCCGTCATTATGAAAAATTCCATTGCATGTTTGATCCTTGGTTTACTTCTGTCATCTTTACCCGGAACCCTCAAAGCCTGGGAGTTAGCAACCGACAGCATCAAATCGGACCTTACCTGGTCAGGTACGGTCCAGGTTATGGAAAGTATCCTGATCCAGGATGATGTAACCCTGACTATTGATGCCGGGACGAGAGTAGAGTTTCAAGGGCACTATCATATTGAGGTGCTTGGGACCATCTTGGCTAAAGGCACCGAACAGGATACCATTGTATTCACACCTGCAGATACCGGTGGATTCTGGAATGATACAATAACAGACGGATCCTGGGATGGAATTACATTTAATAATGGTGCCACCTGGGGAGGGGCCGATGGCGCCATGACTGATAATGACACTAGTATTTTTAACTACTGCAGGATCGAATTCACCAAAACAGTTGAGGGGCCAAGCTATGCTTACAGTGCCATTGAAATTGTCTATTTCTCCAATCTGGTAATAAGTAATTGTGAGATCAGGTATAATCGATCCATTTATCGCGGCGGAGCCATTGGCGCCAGTACTGAAAGTGATGTTAGTATCCTTGGCAACCATATACACCATAACCGCTCCTATGACTATGGGGGAGGTATCTACCTGAGGAATAATGCAGCATTAGTTCGGGGGAATATAATTGAGTATAATACAACAACCGGTATGGAATGGAATAGCGGCAGAGGCGGAGGAATTGGCATTCTGGGAATGAGCCCGGTTATTGAGAACAACATTATTCGTAACAACAGCGCCCTGTTTGGGGCAGGAATTTACATGACCAATTGTTTCGGGCGGATTGAAAACAATACTATCACATATAATGAATGTTATAATGAACTTCCTGATGTGGAAGGCTTCGGCGGAGGTATATCTGCTAACAACGGATCCACGGCAAAAATCATCAATAACAGGTTTTCGGATAACCAGGCCGAGCATGGGGGAGGAATATATGTTGGCAACGCGGATGTGAGCATCTTTGGAAACCTGATAGTAAATAATACCGGTACCGTTGGGGGTGGAGGTATTGAGGGTACATCATTTTCGGGAGAGATTGTAAATAATACCCTGGTAAGTAATTATGCACCAAATGGGGGAGCCGTCCAGTTGGAGGATGCAGAACCTCTGTTCGCAAATAATATCATTTGGAATAATTACCCTGATCCGGAAAATAACCAGATGAAATTGCTTGGATATTTTTCTGACCTTCATATACTGAACTCTGTTCTTCAGTATGGGTTATCAGGCATATGGGGGGAAAGCCAGGCTGTCGCCACAAACTTAATCACAGACCCTCCTGGTTTGAGGGAACCGGTAATGGATGCCGGTGCAGGAAATGACGGACTATCCGGAAAGTGGTGGTTGTTGGGTAATTCTGTGTGTATAAATGCAGGATATAATGATTATACCGGCAAGATCCCGGAAAAGGATAATGAGGGCTACAGGGACAGGGTTTTGCATTCAATCATCGATATAGGTGCCTATGAAAGATGGGTGTGGGAAATCACTGCCCAGGATACCATAAAAACAAATACAACCTGGATTGCTGATGTGGTGAAAGTAAATAATGATGTAGTTATTTTGGATGATGTGGTACTCACTATTTTACCCGGCACACGTGTTGAATTTACAGATACCTTCAGGATCCAGGTAATCGGGTCACTAATTGCATCCGGTGAACCGGAAAAGCGAATTGTATTTACGGTTGATGACACTTCCGGGCACTATGACATGTGGAGTCCGGATGGCAGCTGGCAGGGAGTCCATTTCCATAATGATCTGGAAAACCTGAATGCTGTAATGGACGATAACGAACCCTCGATCCTCAACTACTGCGATTTCAGCTTTGTAAAAGGCCTGGGAGAATATAATTATCACAAGGGCGCAGCCCTGACCGTCAGGTATTTCGACAAGCTGTACATTTCCAATTGCAGGTTCTACAACAATCAATTTGGATATGAAGCCGCAAGCATTGATCTGTTCAAGGCCGATCTTGTAATTAAGAATTGTGAATTCTTTAATAATTTTGCGAGTCAGGGACCTGCAATCTGGGTAGAATCAAGCAATCTCAAAGTGGAGGATTGTGACTTTCATGATAACTACTCCATGCACTGGGGAGGTGCTATGTTTAGCAACGGTGGAGATTTAAGCATTAAAAATTCTGAATTCAGGTATAACAGTTCGGGTGACCGTGCAGGAGCTATTTACATGGCTAGAACAAAGGCACTCATCAGCCATTCCTGGTTTGAGAATAACTATGCTAATGGCAGGGGTGGTGCAATTGCAGCCAATTATGAAAATTTCCAGCTCGTAAATAATATCCTGGTGAATAATACCGGAGGTGCCGGAGGGGCATTATACTGCCTGTATGTGGATGAAGCCATTACCATGAACAACACCATTTGTAATAACGGGGCGGTCGACGGAGGAGGCATATATAATGCATTTGCAAATCATACATCTATTAATGATATCATATACGGGAATGACGCCGGCAATTCCGGGAAACAATACAACCTGTACTCCGTTGCAGCAGACCTGATATTTAAAAATACCAACCTGCA
Source organism: Bacteroides sp. (assembly GCA_030589965.1). Lineage (GTDB taxonomy): Bacteria > Bacteroidota > Bacteroidia > Bacteroidales > SM23-62 > SM23-62. Next base: position 3,388 of record JAUUZM010000145.1, on the reverse strand, counting down.
GGGAGGTACAGATGAAATTGGTTTTTACATCGGACAGGAACTTACGGGTACTTTTGAAAATGTTATTGATTCATTCCCCAATTTTATCAGGCCTACTGAGGGACCGGGCAGTGATTATTATGCGGGAAATGCCCGATGGCTTATGAGATCGATATCCCCCTGTATTAATAGTGGAACTGTTGAGGGACCAGCATACCTGGTGGATGTTGATATACAGAACAATCCCAGAATATTTGATTCAATCATTGACATCGGCGCCATTGAGAGCCAGTACGGTCCGCCTCGAATTCAAGTCCAACCTGATAACTATATAGGATGTGCAGGGGATACCCTCGGACTCGAAACCAGGGCCAGGCATGAATCCAACTACCAGTGGCAGAAAGATGGAGAAAATATTCCGGGAGCCACTGAAAGTGTTCTCATGCTTGAAAACCTGAGCGATGCGGATGATGGTAATTATTTGTGTATTGTTTCAAACTCTCTTGGATCCGTCAAAACAAATTCGGTTTACGTCCTGGCCAGGTCGGCACCCAAGTTCATTCGGCAACCCGAGAATGTCTGGGCCATAGAGGGTGAAAAAACAATTTTATCCTCAACCGGGATTGGTACAGCCCCCATTCATTTCCAGTGGTACAAGGATGGTATGGAGATATCTAATCAATCAGGGCCTGACCTCTTGATATTAAATCCAGTATCCATCCATGAAGGACTATATCATTGTGAAGCTTCCAATTCATGCGCAACAGTATCCTCAGATACGGTACAGCTTTATATGGCCCCACAGATCTGTATGGTAACAGTAGATACTACAGATGGAAATAACCTGATAATCTGGGAGAAGAACTCTGTTGCACCCATTGCTTCCTATAATATTCACAGAGAGAGTATAGTGGCAGGGGAATATGATGCTATCGGGAATGTGACCGGGGATGCCCTTAGTGAATTTACAGATACAGTTGTGAATCCGGCCCAACAGGCATATATATATAAACTGACCGCAATTATGGCTGACGGCAGGGAATCGGATATTAACCTCTGCAAACCCCATAGAACCATCCATTTACTGACCAGTAAAAACACTGAACTAAAGGTTGCGCAGCTGGACTGGGATGATTATTATGGATTTGAATATGGCACATTCTACATATTCCGACATGATGCTGACAGGGGGGATTTCTTAAATTATCACTCCATGCCAAGCAGTACCAATGAATGGACTGATGCAGAAGCTGAGTCTGGCAAAGAATATTACTACAGGGTAGCCGTTGAACCTCCAAGGCCCTGCAATCCGACGGGAAATGAAAAAGCCAAATCGGGTCCCTATAATCATTCATTGTCCAATATGGATGATAATAAGCTGAAAGTCGGGACTGGAGTTGGAGATGTTATTTACGGTGGACTAAAAATCTATCCGAACCCTTTCAATCAGAGCTGCAGCATAGAATTTCCGAATAATGAGCTGTCTGAGTACCGGATCACCGTGCGTGATCTTTCCGGGAAAGTGGTTTGGATCGAAAAGACCAGGAGCAGCCAGATTGTAATCGAGCGAGGGGAGATGGCAGCCGGAATTTACTCCATCGAACTATCCGGAAAAAAGATTTTCCGGGATAAGTTTATTGTGGAATAAGTTAGTTATTTCCCATTGTAGGGTACCCCAACCTTGATCCAATCTTCGGCAGGCTCACCTTTGAGATAATGATCCAGGTATGCCTTGAACTTCAGGGTGTAATCCAGCTTATTCGCGTACTGCTTCAGGTGATGCGGTTCATTACGATATTGCAGGAAAACACAATCTTTTTCAAGTCTGCGCATAGCCAGGTATAATTCTATGCCCTGGTACCAGGGTACAGCACCATCGGCATCACCAAATTGAATCAGCAGTGGTGTATTGATGCGGTCGGCAAAAAAGACCGGGGAATTTTCAATGTATTTATCCCTGGCCTCCCAGAGGCTTCCCCCTATCCTGCTTTGAGATTTCTCATATTGAAACTGACGGGCCAGTCCGGATTCCCAGCGTATCCCACTATAAGCAGAAGTCATATTTGAAACCGGAGCACCTGCAATGGCACAGGTAAAGATATCTGTCTGGGTAATCACAAAGGCGGTCTGGTATCCGCTCCAGGAATGTCCGTGAAGGCAGATTGCCTCAGGATCAGCTACTCCCATATCAATTATTTTCTGGATACCGGGCACCAGGCATTTCGTGGCTGAATATCCCGGATTTCCAATATCAAACCGGATGTCAGGCAGGAAAACTGCGTAGCCATTGCTGGCATAAAAGGGGAAGCATGGCCTGTGGTTAATAACCACCTCGTTAAACTCATGTAGCCGATCCGTGAAAAACCTGTAGTAATAGACAAGGACCGGATATTTTTCTCCGGGTTTGTAGTTGCCCGGCTTGATCAATATTCCCTGGATGGGAGTTCCGTCAACAGATGACCACTTCACCAATTCTGCCTCTCCCCAGGCAAACTCTTCCTTCTGTGGATTGACATCAGAAAGTTTCCGGGGTTTCTTAAAATCCATATCAGTAACCCATAAATCCGGGAACTCTGTATATGATTCACGGGTAAAAAGTATCTTTTCAGCCTCTTTCGCTTTTGCCAGGAGAGTATATTTCTTTGGCTCCTCAACAAGCCTGGTAAGTCCAGCTGTCCCTGCTTTCATTGAATACAGAGCCGTATACTTCTCAAGATCATGATAGGCAGTTAGAAGGATCTGTTCTCCTGATTCCAGGTATTTTTTCTCAGTTTCCAGACGCTTCAGCCTGAACTGCAGTTTTTCTTCTCTCCCCTTTCCTTCTGTCAGGCAAACAGGATCAGCGCCATCAGTCGGAAACATCCAGATATCATACTTGTCATAAATCAGAACCGCCCCTGAGCCATCGAGCCAGTCCCCTACCCCATAACCCGGCACATCCTGCGGATAATCCCAATCCTCATCGGCAAAAGAAACATCCAGATCTTTTGTCAGGTTTCGAATCCTCAGATGAGAGTCAATATCCGAGCTGGAAGCTGATCCGGAGCTCGAGTTAGCAGCTGATCTGGAGCTCGAGTTAGCAGATGATCTGGAGCCCCGAACTGTCGATGTCTTGAGTAAGTGCCAGTCCCCCGCCTTATAGTAAACCAACCACTCCCCATCCGGCGAGAGTCTGACCGTATGCTGCTGCTTTTCAATGACAAGTTCCCTATCACCTGAGGCAAGATTTACCAGGTAATAGTCACTCAGCCTTCCAACCCAAGTCACCCTTTTCCGGTAAGGAATATTTGAGGCACCCAGAACAGTTGATGGATTTTCAGAAAAACCGACAATCGGCATCTCCTCATCGGCAAGGCCAATAAACTTTCCCGTTGTTGGATAGAATACACCGGTATAGATTTTATCCTTT
>JAUUZM010000203.1 GCA_030589965.1 Bacteroides sp. | reverse complement strand
GGAAGAAGAATGGATCTCCTTTCCCCTGAATGGGACCGGTATTGAAAAATCTACCGAACTGGCTGTCCCATAAGAAAAAACGGATCCCTGATACACCGGTTTTTCCAAATACAATCTTTTCAGGGTGTGTGTCGAACTGCTGGCTGAGGGCGTATAGCTCCGGACTAATAAAAAAGACTATCAATCCCGCACTAATAATCCACTTCCAACTCAGGATTCCTTTCCAGTTTCTCTTAATTATCAATTCTCCACCGATGGCCCCTACGATTGGTATTAATCCAAATAAACCTTTTGTCATCACTGCCACACCGGCGAAAAGAGACGCCAGTACCAGGTTTATACCCCTGGAGTCAAGGATAAGCCTGTGATAATAATAAATACTTGCTATTATCAGTCCAGTGAGATAAGGTTCCGCCCTTACATCATTATTTGATATTACAAGGTGTTCTGCTGTGGCCAGGATAAGGACTGCCAGCAGGGCAGTTTCACGATTATAGAGATCCCTGGCAAGCTTGTAGGTGTAAATAAGGGCAAGAAAGGTAAACAGGATGGCAGGAAATTTATATGCAAAAGCATTTATTCCGAGTATTTTGAAGCTGATGGCAGTGATCCAAAATTGAAAATGGGGCTTATCCAACCAGTCCTTTCCGTCAAATGTCAGATCCAGAAAATTGTTGCTTAATACCATTTCCTTGGCTATGCTGGCGTATAATGCTGAATCGGAGAGGAAGACATCATTCAGCATTCCGGTAAGATGGGCCAAAAAGGCCAGGACCAGGATGAAAATATAAGTTAAGCGTTGATATTTAATGTTCACGTCCATTTACTTTCTTTCCATTCTCACCCAAGAATCCAAATTTACTTATTATTTCGCGCTTACTGGATATTTAATTAAATTGCTCATACCAATCCAAACGCTCCAACTCATGAAAAAACTCCTGAAACGTATTCTATGGGCAATTTTGCTTGGCATCCTGGCGTTTGTTGTCATCTATGCCTGGCCCAGAGCACCTATTATTACCGCATTTGCTGCCAAGGGGATGTGTTCCAATGTATTTATTGCTGATAAGAGTCCTGAAAGAGTTTACGCGGAAGACCTATCATTTTTCCCCATCAGCCTGGCCAAAGTGAAAGTTGATTACGAAGAAAAATCTGCTACCGCAAAGGTTTTTGGACTAAGTAAAAGGAAGGCAGTTTTCCGTGAGGGCCTGGGAGCCGTTATCGTGCTGGATACGCCGGAGGAAGAATTGAAGGCACAGACTTTCAAAATTCCGGATCCCGGGTATAGCCAGGATACAATTCCCTGGCCAAAAGGTGATGTTATGCCCGAATCCCTGCCGGAGGGTGTAGATTATCAGAAACTGGGGACAATAGTTGAGAATGCCCTTGATTCCCCGGGAACGGAACCTCTACTGAAAACCCTGGGACTCGCTGTGGTATATAAAAATGAACTTATTGCCGAAAGGTACCTCGATGGTTATGATGCTTTTACAGAATTCAATGGCTGGTCCATGACCAAAAGCATTAACTCTGCCGTGGCAGGTGTATTGACTATGCAAGAAAGAATTAAAATTAATGATCCGGTGAATATTCCGGAATGGAAAAATGATGAGAGGGGAAAAGCCACCTTCAAAGATATTATGCATATGAACAGCGGACTTGAATGGGTGGAAAACTATTTTACGATTTCTGAGGCCACGCTGATGTTGATGAGAAGTGAGGATATGGTGGACTATGTTATAAACAGGCCAATGGAATATGCCCCCAGGACTCATTGGAAATATTCTTCCGGGGATATAAACCTGATGTCAGGGTTAATCCGCAAAGCAATTGGGAATGACGAGGATTATTACCGTATCCCTTATACCGGATTGTTGCATCGAATCGGTATGCTTAATACTATTTTGGAAACAGATGCTACTGGAAATCATGTTGCTTCATCTTATTGCTATGGGACGATAAGGGATTGGGCCAGGTTTGGACTTCTTTATCTGAATAATGGGGTATTTGAAGGAGACACGATTCTCCCTGGTGGGTGGGTTGATTTTACAAGGCAGGAGGCACCCAATTCAAACGGTATATATGCCGGCACTTTCTGGTTGAAAGAGCCAAAACCGGAGAATGCCCTGCTAGATGTACCGGACGATATTTATTTTGCAGACGGTTTTCTTGGTCAGAGGGTTTATATAATTCCTTCCAGGGATCTTGTAGTAGTCAGAATGGGTTACAGTCTTAAAAACTTTAGTTTGAATAATTTCTTAAAAGATATAATTTCGACTCTTCCAAACTAGTTCCAGATGTATAAGAAGAAAAGAATACTCGATATCACGTCAGTTTATACTGCCAATGCATTTCAAAATGGATCCGGTTTCTATATAGGAGCGGGATCTGAATCTGCTGAAGGGGAGGTATACCTGTATAATCTTCAGAATTGTGATTCGAGTCCAATTCCAAGACAACCTGGTGGGATGATGAGTTTTATTCCCGTTCCCGGGAAACCGGACCTTTTTATAAGTATTATGGGACTTCTTCCAGGGTTTAAAGGGGAGGACGCCGGGGTGTATCTGCATACCAGGATGGAAACCAATTGGGAATCAGGAAAAGCATTTGCTCTGCCATTTGCGCATCGTTGTGAAACATTCAGTAAGGATGGAAAGCATTATTTAGTAGCCGCCTCTGTTAGTCAGCATAAGGACAGTCCGGAAGATTGGTCCAGACCCGGGGAGATCTACGGGGTTGACCTTGAAAATTGCGAATATAAAAAATGGAATCCCGAGTTGATAGATAAGAGCATAAGCAAGAATCATGGAATGAGCAAGACGATGATAAACGGTTTAGACGTTGTCTGTGTCTGCGGTACTGAGGGTGTTTTTTGTGTAGATAAGGAGGGAGAGGAGTGGAGAATAAACCCGATTATTCATAAAGAAGTGAGTGAAATGGCATTTTTCGATCTTGATGGGGATGGTGAAAATGAACTGGTGACGATCGAACCTTTCCATGGGAATTCCCTCAATATATATAAAAAGGACGGGGCTAATTGGAAGCGAAAATTCAGTGATGGATTGTCCTTTGGTCATGGACTCAGCGCAGGGATATTTAAGTCAGATGCAACAATAGTACTTGGGAATCGGGCAGATTCAATGGCTCTTGAAGCATTTGTTGTAAAGGATCTTTTAAGGGGAAATGTTGAGAGGAAGCTTATTGAAGAAGGTGTTGGCCCAACTCAAACCCAGGTGTTTACGTATGATTCGAAGGATTATATTCTGAGTGCTAACCAGAAAAAGAATGAGGTTGCTTTATATACCTGAGCACAGAATCCATCTTGATAGTAAGCGACTAAAATTGTAGCTGCTATTTTGTTCCAAAGAGCCGGTCGCCCGCGTCACCCAGACCGGGGACGATATACCCTTTCTCATTTAAACCATCATCCAGTGCTGCAAGTATGATCTCCACATCCGGATGATCCGTTTCGACCCGTTGAACCCCTTCGGGGGCTCCGACTATGCAGACAAGTTTAATATTAGAAGCTCCCTGGGATTTCAATTCTGCAATGGCAGCTGTAGCGGATCCTCCGGTGGCAAGCATAGGATCTAGAACCATAACAATTGATCCGGGTAGGTTGTCAGGGAACTTAGCATAATAGGTTACCGGATCAAGTGTCTCCTCATTCCGGTAAAGGCCCATATGTCCAACTTTAGCCGTCGGCACCATTCTAAGGATCCCGTCAACCATTCCCAGTCCAGCTCGCAAAATGGGAACCAATACGATTTCATCACAAACCTGGAAAGTATTACATTCAGCAACCGGGGTTTCAACCTTTACTTCCTGCAAAGGGATATCCACTGTAATTTCATATGCCATTAAGCCAGCAATCTCATTTGTTAAGTGACGGAAATCTTTTGTGTATGTTTTTTTCCTTCTTAGCTGGGTTAGCTTATGAGTGATAAGGGGGTGTTTCAGAACTTTTAACATAATGAGGTATTTATGAATCCAAATTCTTCAAATATTTTTTCAATCCCTGTACAATATCCTCCAGGAACAGGTTTAATTCCTCAACAAATTCTTCCGGTTTTCTTTCGCGGTTGATGGTGAGATGTACGATTGCCTTTTCCCGTGCAGGTGGATAGCCTGTGGTAACAGTCCACGCCAGGGCGTTTGGACAGTCAAGCATGGAAAACCGGACCCCACCCATGATTTCATCCCTGCGAAGGGTAAATTCTCCCCACATTCCGCCGATGCTGCAAACTTCTATCCCCTCGTCGAGAGGGAATACCGATTCACAGAAATTTTCGAGGTTCTGAAGTTTTAATTTTTCCTGTAGTTTTTTTTCAGTGGTTTGCAGATCCACAATTCTGAAAAACTCCATTTATTTAGCGTAGTTTATGTTCACTTTACCCTGTTGTAGGAATAGTCCAAAGTTAATGAATTTAGACGGATGGGAGGTGGCTCTAATCTTTTGCTAATTTATTGATCTCCCTGCTATGAAGAATCCTAAATTCTGGTTGTTTAATTACTGCATTTATCATCGCCATGCCTATAGCTGTAGTGTTGGTGGAAGAGCTGGGAATATGTTTAAGAATCAGCCAGTACAGGGGTGTAAAAATTGCATACATGGCTGAATAAAGTTTTGTTTTGGACTTTATTCCCCTTAAAGGTTGAATATAACCGGGGCGGAACATGTAAGAAGACTTAAATCCCATGTTCGAAATGGCATTCTCAGTTTTCCCCTTAACCCTTGCCCACATCACTCTTCCTTTTTCTGTACTATCAGTACCTGCCCCGCTTACTAAACAAAAAACGGAATCCGGACTTTCCTTAATAAATGCTTCTCCAAAATTGCATGTAAGATCCAGGGTAAGCTTCGAGTATTCCTCTTCTGTTTTTCCTACAGATGTTGAACCTGCGCAGAAAAAACACGCATCATAATCCTTTAAATCAAGTTTCTGGTCCTTGAGATTTAAAAAATCTTCAATAATTAGCTCCTGTAATTTTGGATTGTCAATGTCGATATGTCTGCGATTTACCATCAGTACTTTATTAACCTCCGGACTATCCAGACATTCAAGTAAAACACCTCTGCCAACCATTCCGCTCGAACCTACTATTACAACATTCATATTTTTGAATTTTTGTACATCATTCTATGCGGATAAATTAGAAAATATTTCTGTATTAATAGACCTCTTATTCAGATACTCATCGATTTACTATAGGAATTACTTCTTTTCCAATCAGCTCGATGGCTTTTATAAGCTGTGCGTGTGACAAACCTGCATTATCCATCTGAAAAGTAAACCTTGATATGCCGCCTAATGACTCACTATGCCGAAGTATTTTTTCGGTTACCTCTTTGGGATTTCCAATCACCAAAGCTCCTGAAGGCCCTGTTTGCGCATTGAAGTGTTCCCGGGTGACGGGTGGCCATCCCCGCTCTTTCCCTATCCGGGTAAAGGTTTCAGCATATCCCGGGTAATAATCATCGACAGCTTCCCCGCTGCTGCTTGCAACGTATCCAAGTGAGTGCAGTCCCACTTTCAACTGTTCAGGAGAATGCCCGGCTTTCTCACCTGCCTGTCGATATAGATCAATTAAAGGACGAAATCGATGTGTTTCACCGCCGATAACAGCAACCATCAGGGGTAAGCCCAGTTTGCCTGCACGAACAAAAGAGGCGGGTGTACCTCCTACACCCAGCCACACAGGTAACTTCTTTTGAAGTGGTCTGGGATAAATTGCCTGATCTCGAAGCTCAGGCCGGAATTCTCCCGACCAATCCACTACCTCATTATCCCGTATTTTGAGTAAGAGGTCAAGCTTCTCGGAAAAAAGTGCATCGTAGTCCTGCAGATTTAGTCCAAACAGTGGGAATGATTCGGTAAACGAACCCCTACCGGCGACAATCTCAGCACGTCCCTTAGAAATTAGATCCAGGGTAGCAAAATTCTGAAAAACCCTTACCGGGTCTGCTGCACTGAGAACAGTTACCGCACTAGTAAGCCGGATCTGCTTTGTTCGTGAAGCTGCGGCAGCAAGAATCATGGAGGATGCAGAATCAAGAAACTCTTTACGATAATGTTCCCCGATCCCAAATACATCCAGACCTGTCCTGTCTGCGAATTCTATTCTTTCCAGCAATTCCCCCAGGGCAATTGAATTGTCAAGTGTCCTGTCATTTTCATTACTTTTTGGTGCAGCTGCGAAACTATCGATTCCTATTTCCATGAT
>JAUUZM010000031.1 GCA_030589965.1 Bacteroides sp. | reverse complement strand
GTCGTGCCAGGGGAGCCTGCAATGTAACGGAAGAAACAGAAAAGTATCTCCGGGTAAAAACCGGTCCCTCTCAATACAGTAATGGTGATAAGGTCCGCGTCGTCCTGGCTCAATCCCTCGGATTCAGGGCACTGTTCCTGGCATATGTCCTACCCTTCCTGCTTGTCCTGTCCACCCTGATTATTGTTTCAGCATTGGGAAATTCCGAGCTGATTGCCGGATTGGTATCCCTGGCCGTTCTTCCTCCTTATTACATCGGATTAAAGATGTTCAGAGGAAAACTTGAACGTCAGTTTTCATTTTTATTGCAGAAAATCTGAGAATAGAGGGTATGAACCAGGTTATTTTATATACGATTATATCACTTAGCGCCACTGGCGTAGCTGCGGCTATTATCCTCTTCCTCATTGCCCAGAGATTCAGGGTAATTGAGGATCCCAGGATTGATGATGTAGAGGATGCCCTTCCTTCTGCCAACTGTGGTGGATGCGGATATGCAGGCTGCCGGAATTTCGCGGAAGCATGTGTAAAAGCAGAAAATATGAGCGGCCTTTTTTGTCCCCCTGGAGGCAACGACACCATGGCCAATGTGGCCGGAATCCTTGGAATGGAAGCTTTGGAGCAGGACCCGGAAGTTGCGGTCGTCCGCTGTTCCGGATCTTTTGCCTGCAGACCAAGAACCAACCAGTATGATGGTGCTACTTCATGTGCCGTAGCCAGCAGCCTTTATGCCGGGGATACAGGTTGCCAGTGGGGATGCCTCGGACATGGAGATTGTGTAAGGCCCTGTGAATTTGATGCCATCCATATGAATCCTGAAACCGGATTACCTGAGGTGGTAGATGAAAAATGCACAGCCTGTAACGCCTGTGTTGAGGCTTGTCCAAAAGATATTATTGAACTCAGGAAACGAGCTAAGCGGGATCGAAAGATTTTTGTCAGTTGCATCAACGAGGATAAAGGTGGCATTGCCAAGAAAAGTTGTTCAGTGGCCTGTATCGGTTGCGGAAAATGCGAAAAAGTATGTCCCCACGACGCCATTACCATTGAAAATTTCCTGGCCTATATCGATCCTGTCAAATGCAAACTTTGCCGGAAATGCCCACCTGTATGTCCAACCAACTCCATTCATGAAATAGGTTTCCCACCCAGGAAACCAAAACCTGAGCCTGTAGCAAAAACTTTGGAGGCCGGTGAATCTGATGAACCAACAAAAAAGGAGGACAAGAAGTGAGAACATTCAGACTTGGCGGCATACATCCTCCAGATAACAAGATCACTGCCGGAAGCAGCATCAGGGAACTGCCGGTTCCTGAGCAGGTAAGCATTCCTATCTTTCAGCATATTGGTGCTCCACCAAAAATTCTGGTTGAACGGGGTGCCGAAATAAAGGTGGGTGAGCCCATTGCTTCCAGTGAAGGATTTATATCTGCATTCATCCATTCCTCCGTTTCCGGAAAGGTTATTAAGATCGATAAGGTAACTGATATCTCCGGTTACAAAAGGATGGCTGTGGTGGTTAAGGTTGATGGAGATTCCTGGCAGGATGGTATTGACCGTTCCCCTGAATTAAAAAAGGAAATTAAAATCGAACCTCAGGAAATCATCCAGAAAGTCCTGCAAATGGGTATTGTTGGAATGGGGGGAGCAACTTTCCCTACCCATGTAAAGCTTTCTCTGCCAAGGGGCAAGGAGGCAGATTATCTTCTGGTTAATGGTGCAGAATGTGAACCTTATCTGACTTCTGACCATATCCTTATGGTGGAAAGGACGAATGAGATTCTCTGTGGGATCAGCATAATGATGAAGGCCCTCAATGTTGAAAAGGCCATTATCGGGATTGAGAATAATAAACCCGACGCCATTGCCCGCCTGACTGAGTGCGCCAGGGATTTCAAGGGAATCGAGGTTGCTGGCATGAAAGTGAAATACCCACAGGGTGGAGAGAAACAACTCATCAAAACCCTTATTGACCGCGAAGTACCTTCAGGGGGATTGCCCATTGATGTAGGCGCCGTGGTTTTTAATGTGGGTACGATGTTCGCGGTTTACGAGGCAATTCAAAAGAATAAACCCCTTATTGAAAGAGTGGTCACCATCACAGGGAAAGACATGAAGGATCCTGGAAACTTTATGGTAAGAATAGGGACACCTGTTTCATCCCTGGTAGAGGCTGCAGGGGGACTTCCGGAATCAACCGGGAAAGTAATCTCCGGCGGACCTATGATGGGAAAAGCACTGAACAGCCTGGATGTTCCCATAATAAAAGGCACGAGTGGGGTTACACTTCTTCCTGAAGCTGAATCTTCCAGGAAAGAAATACAAAACTGTATTCGTTGCAGCAAATGTGTGACTGTTTGTCCAATGGGCCTGGAACCCTATCTTCTCATGGCTTTGGGAGAACGTGAAATGTTTGAGCGCATGGAAGATGATAAGGCGATGGATTGCATTGAGTGCGGATCATGCAGCTATATCTGTCCATCGAACAGGCCCCTGCTGGATTACATCAGGCTGGGAAAAGTTGAAATAAACAAGCTCCGCAGAGCAAGAAAAAATTAGTGTATGGGATTTGTAACTGTATCACCATCACCACATGAGCACACCCAGGGTTCAGTTCCAAAGCTGATGTATGGAGTGTTGATTGCACTTCTGCCTGCTTTCCTTGTATCCCTCTATGTTTTCGGGATAGGAGCCCTTATCATTACGCTGACAGCCATGGTTTCCTGCCTGGCCTTCGAGTACCTGATACAGAAATACCTTCTCAAGGTAACACCAAGTATCTCAGATGGCTCTGCCCTTATTACAGGGATATTACTTGCCTTCTGTCTACCTGCCAATCTTCCCATATGGTTGGTAATCCTTGGAAGCTTTGTAGCTATTGCAGTGGGAAAGATGTCTTTTGGTGGTCTGGGTAATAACCCTTTTAATCCTGCCCTTGTGGGAAGGGTATTTCTTTTTATTTCCTTCCCGGTACAATTAACAAGTTGGCCTGAGCCTATCGTTAACCGACTCAGTTACCTGGACGCAAGTACAGGTGCTACAGCTCTGGCCACTATGAAAGAGGGAATGAAAAACAGCGAAAGTATTCCTGAAATTATGGCTGGTATACCTGCTTATACGGATATGTTCCTTGGGAAAATCAGCGGATCAGCCGGAGAAATTGCTGCCATCGCTTTATTGCTTGGACTGGTGTATATGCTCATCCGGAAAATCATTACATGGCATATTCCTGTCAGCATATTCCTGACTGTAACCTTGTTTACTGGTATACTATGGCTGGCTAATCCTGCGAAAAATCCTGATCCCCTGTTTCACCTGTTGAGCGGTGGATTAATGCTGGGCGCAATATTTATGGCTACAGATTATGTCACCTCCCCGATGAATACCAGGGGGATGTTGGTCTATGGTGTAATGATCGGCATCATCACGGTGGTTATCAGGGTGTTCGGCTCATATCCAGAAGGTGTACAATTTGCCATACTGATAATGAATGCAATTACACCACTTATTAATAAATATGTAAAACCGCGGCGATTCGGAGAAAGGTTGGAAGATGGCTAAAAAGGAATCGACATTTACCAATATGGTGTTCACCCTTTTCCTGGTGACATTGCTAGCTTCTACGGCCCTTGCCCTGGTATACGAGGCAACCAAGGGCCCCATTGAGGAGGCCAAGCGTCTTAAAAAGATGAATGCCATTGCTGAGGTAGTCCCGGAATTTGATAATGATCCCGGAACCGACGTCAGAAAACTTGGGACAGGCAAAGACACACTGTATTTTTACCGCGCACTGATGGGTGATGAAGTCATCGGCATTGCAGTTGAGAGTTATACCTATACGGGGTTCAGCGGACTGGTAAAAATAATGGTTGGTTTTCTCCCTGATGGTACCATCTACAATACCTCAGTTCTGGAGCATGCAGAAACACCGGGTCTTGGAGATAAGATGATCAAGGAAAAATCACTGGATAAGGCAACAGGTCTATCCTGGAGCAGCCAGTTTGATGGAAAAAACCCTGGCAGTGATAATATACAAGTTAAACAGGATGACGGGGAAGTTGATGCCATTACTGCAGCTACGATTTCTTCCAGGGCATTTTGTGATGCTGTCCAGAGAGCCTATGATGGATTGCAGGAAGTTAAAATAGAAAACGAATAACATGGATCAGTGGAAAAATTTCAGTAAGGGATTTTTTAAGGAAAACGCCGTTTTCGTTCTCCTTCTGGGACTTTGTCCAACCCTGGGTCTAACTACATCTGCTGTTAATGGACTTGGAATGGGACTGGCCACGACCTTTGTTCTACTAATGTCTAACATTGTAGTATCCCTGATAAAAAGATTTATTCCTGATAAGGTAAGAATCCCCTCATTTATTGTCATCATTGCTTCCTTCGTTACCATCGTGGAGCTGGTTATGCAGGCTTATGTGCCTGACCTCTTCGCAGCACTTGGACTCTTTATCCCTCTTATCGTGGTGAACTGCCTGGTCCTTGGACGTGCGGAAGCTTTTGCATCCAAGAATAACCTGGTAACATCAGCCATTGATGGTTTGGGAATGGGACTTGGATTTTCAATGGCCCTGACAATATTGGGGGCTGTTCGGGAAATTCTGGGATCAGGTTCCATATTCGGATGGAAATTTATTGCAGGAGATGGAATGATCGTTTTTGTCCTTGCTCCGGGAGCATTTCTTGTACTCGGATACCTGATCGTGATCGTAAACAAAATTAACAAGAAAGGGGCCTGATCATGGAGTATATCATTATCATCATATCAGCAGTATTTGTCAACAACATTGTCCTTATCAAATTCCTGGGCATATGTCCTTTCATTGGTGTATCCAATAAAGTTGAAACCTCGATAGGAATGACCGGGGCTGTGACCTTTGTAATGGTTATTGCCACCATGGTCACTTACCTGCTTTATCAATATGTGCTGATACCCCTGGGCATCACATTTATGAGGACAATTACATTTATCCTGGTAATTGCTGCCCTGGTCCAGATGGTCGAGATCATGCTGAAAAAAGTAAGTCCCCCACTCTACCAGGCACTCGGTATATTCCTCCCCCTGATCACCACAAACTGTGCTGTACTGGGAGTTGCTGTTCTGGCTGTACAGAATGATTACAATTTAATGGAATCAGTTGTGTTCGCTATTGCAAACGCAATAGGATTTGGAATAGCTATCGTTGTGTTTTCCGGGATTCGGGAACACCTGGAGTTACTCAATGTTCCCAAAGCCATGAAGGGTGTACCTATTGCATTTGTAGTGGCCGGATTATTGGCCCTTGCATTCCTTGGTTTTTCAGGAATCGTTTGATTATTTCTTTCCCTTTTTCAGCTTCCTCTCCTTCTTCGCAAGTTTATACTGGTATTGACCGGCCAGAGCGGCTCCAACAATTCCTGCATTATTTTCTAATTCAGCCGTAACAACCTTGGTTTTAAGGTCCAGGTAGGGAAGAAACTTATCGCCCTTTTTACTTGCACCACCCCCTAGAATAATGAGGTCTGTAGAAAGCAGAAACTCAAGTTGCGTCAGGTATTCATTAAACCTCAGAGCCCACTTTTCCCAGCTAAGATTTTGCGCTTTCCGCGCTGCATCTGAAGTATATAATTCAGCATCCATGCCTTTTATTTCAATATGTCCAAATTCAGTATTAGGAACGAGTATCCCATTATTGAACACAACTGAACCTATACCTGTACCGATGGTACACAGGAGCACCAATCCCCTGACTCCTACACCTGCTCCGAATTTCATTTCTGCGAGTCCGGCTGCATCTGCATCATTCACCACAAAAACAGGTTCACCGCATGCTTTGGTAAAAATCTTGTCAATATTTGTACTTAGCCATGCCTTATCAAGATTCCATGCAGTTTTTGCCACCCCATTCTGAATCACTCCCGGGAATCCACATCCTATCAGACCTTTCCACTTAAAATGATCTACTATTTCAGTAATAACTGAAGCTACATTCTCTGGTGTGGCGGGAGATGGAGTTGGTATTCTATGTCGCTCAGCAAGCATCTTTCCGTCTTTGATATTTACCGGAGCAGCCTTAATTCCTGAGCCTCCAATATCAATACCCAGCACCGTGTTATTTTTCATAGGAAATGTATTTGTGTCTTAAATATAATCATTAAATTGAACAAGCAATGCAATCCTAATTTTGTGATGGAAAAATACCTTATCAGCCTTCTTGAAGAGAATAGCCGGGTTATCGTCCCCGACCTCGGAGCCTTCATTATTCGCCAGAATGAACCCAAAGATCTTGTATTTAATGATCTGCTTGCATTTGATGATGGCATGCTGACCGATAAGCTGATGCTGGAGGAACAAATACTAAAAGCTGAAGCGCAATCCCGCATCAAACAATTTGTCGAAAAAGCAAGAAGAACCCTCGAAACCGGCGAAGCCTATCCAATTGAAAATCTTGGATTCCTGAGAATGGATGCTTCCAGCAGGATTGAATTCATCGGCAAAGATATGGCCCCTGATACGGGTAAAAAAGAAACCGGCACTAGTAATAATGCTACCAAAGATGAGGATAAGGAAAAGGATGTGAACGTGGATGAAGCTGAAACTCCGGAATCTGACACACCCAAAGATGCCAATCAGTCAGATTATGAAGCTGAATATCTGAAATTAATGAGCGGTGGAAAAAAAACAAAAAACAAAAAGCCCAAAATAGTAGTTCCGGAACCTGAACCCGAGCCAGAACCCGAACCAGATTCAGAGGCGGAACCAGAACCAGAGCCTGAAGTTGAACAGGAAAAAGAGATCGAGCAGGAACCTGTCACCGAACCGGAACCAGAGCCGGAACCGGAACTCGTTGTCGAGCCTGAGCCTGAGCAAGAGTCTGAACCAGAACCCGTTGTAGAAATCGAACAGGAAACCGAATCAAAACCAGAAGAGGAAGCAGAGCCAAAAGCTAAAGAAGCTGAGATTGTTGACGATGAACCAGAAGCTGTTTCAGAAGAAGGTTTTGTCCTGGCAGAAGGGGATGAGGATGTTGAAGTTGATGCTACTATGGAAGACACTCCACTAAAGGCTGATAATGAAGAGTCAAGATTTCAAATCGAAGAGGAGGGTGAAAAGACAGAAATTGAGAAAGACAAAGATTCCTTTGCCGGGGTTATAGCGGAGACAGAGACAAATGAAGATATTGAAGAGGAGAAACTTCCAGAACTAAAGGAAGAACCGGAATTGAATCCAGAATCGGAATCCGGAGTGGACAATGAAGTCGGCACAGAAGTGACAGCCAAAACGGAAGCAGATGCAGAAAATGAGCCAGAGACTGAGCCAGAGACTGAGCCAGTAGTCGAGGTTGAAGAGGAATCCGTTTCAGAGACCAGTGCGGTTGATCAGGCGAGGGCATCAGAAGAAGCAAGAGCAATTGCTGAAGAAAGGGCAGCAATGCTGGCTGCCAGGCAAAAAGAAAGCATTAAAGAAAAACCCATTAGCACTTATTCCGGAACAGAAAACAAAAAGAGGAAGGCCTGGCCATGGATACTTGGAACTGCGGCTATGATAATAATAGTCCTGGCAATTGCCTGGTTTGTGTTCCCGGAAAAGGTTAAGAATGTGGTAAATAAGGATAATGCAGCAATTACTATGGGAGAGCAGTCCACCATCCATGATTCCGAATCCGGGGTCTTGGAAGAGCAGGATAAGGAAGCTAAAACTGATACCGAAAAGAAAGAAGAGTCTGTTGTTGAAACGGCTAAAAATCAGTCCGCCGCTCAGGAAGAACCTACTTCTCTCAGAGAAGAAACAGCGGTCCAACAACCCAAAACTACACCGCATCCTGAGCCTATCGCAAGGCCTGCAGGTAAACAATTTTACGTTGTAGCCGGATCCTTTGCAAATCTGAATAATGCAGATAACTTCGTAAGAACCTTAAAAAGCAAGGGATTTAATTCTTCTGTCATCGGTAAGCGGAATAATCTATACACCGTATGTTTCAGTTCTCATGCCTCCAAAAAATCTGCAGAAGAGGAATTAGCCAGAATCCGAAATTCGAATGATGCACAGGCCTGGCTTCTCTATTATTAATTACGTCAAAAAATGATCGTCAGATCAATTAAAAAATACAATTGGAAGGGCAAAAAAGTGCTGATACTGGAGGATGATCCGGCCGGTTCCTTTCTCCTGGTTGAAATACTCTCACATACCGGGATTGAAATTCAAATGGCAGAAAACGGTAAAGAAGCTATTGAGGTCTGTAAAACAGATCCGGAAATAGACATTGTCCTACTTGATATGAAGCCTGAGATGTCTGGAGTTGAGGCTGCCAAAGAGATTTGCAAACTACGAAAGGACCTGCCTATAATCGCCCAATCTGCATTTGTTATGACAGAAGATAAAGATCGTGCCTTGGATGCAGGATGTACGGTTCATATTTCAAAACCCATTAATACTTTTGAGCTGCTTGGAACTATGCATCAGCTGCTGCATAAAACTGACAGTTTACCTATCTGAGAACCACCTCTTACTAAATTGCACATAAGCACTATTGCATAGAACCGTGCCCCGTAATCATACCAATAGTTTTCAGAAAAGATGATTCTGAAAGTTCTCATCAATTTGTGGTTGATTTCAAAATGGTTAAGGTTCTTTTTCTAGGATTTCTTGAATTTGCAGCTTATTCTCCGGAAGATAATTTACGGCCAAATCCCAGATAATTTCGTAATCAACTCCAAAATATTCATGTGACACTTTATTCCTCAACCTATACATTTCTTCCCAGGGAACATCGAGGTATTTTTCTTTAATATCTTCAGGTAGACTTTTAGCAGCTTCTCCAATTATCTCGAAATTTCTTATGACTGCATCAACAGTTTTAAAGTCTTTTTTAAAATCATCAAAACTAAATCCTTCAGTGTATTCCGATATTCGATTTATTGAAGTCAGAATGTCTTCAATATACATCCTATATGTTCTCTGAGCCTTCTTCAATTATACATATTCTACCTGGGACAGTACCTGATCCTTAATCTGATTCTTGAGTGCATTTTTTGTTACCAGGTCAATTTTTCTACCAAAGGTCTCCTCAATTCGACAAGGATATCAATATCACTGTCATCGTTATAGGTATTATCAGCGAATGAACCAAATAATCCAATTCTTTTGACAGAATAATCTTTACTTAAAGTGGATTTAATTTCCCTAAGCTTTACTATAATTTCATCCTTCGAGTCCATATATCAAAGATAGTCAATTTCTTGTCCAGTTGAAAAGATGAATTTAAGGATCTGATTTGAATCTATTACCGTAATCATACTAATCTACTTTTCAAAGAACGAAATCAATTTTATTTCAATGGATGGATTAAAATCCAGGGAAGTCTTTTGATACAGGACAACTCTCAGGATGTTTGGATATCTGCAATACACATCGATCCAATTTCTTGATAAATTCGTTCTTAACTTTCAGAGACCACTCTTGTTCCAGATAATGCAGAAGTTTTGAGAGATTATTCTTGGATCAAATGTTCCTTAAAACGAACTCATTGGATAGAGATTTTATATCTTTTGGTTGAAGGATTCTGCCCACGTTCTAGGCCATCGGATGATATTCACAAACTTCTCGCCTCAATTCTTCAAGGTTTACTTGCTTATAATACTCTGTGCTACTTACATAACGGTGGCCAGCCATGTACTGAACCTCTCTCAAATTGTATATCTTCAACCAATTCGCTATTACACTTTGCCGTGATTCTTGTTGATATTCCATAACCAATTGATTAAATGAATACTAATTCACCACAAATCAATAGTAGTTCCAGACAAGAATCCACTTTAAATATCAACAGATGTGGAGATTTCACGTTAAGGGAAATTACCTTCTTCTGAATGTACTTAGGTATAAAGCGTTTTGCTCCACTTTTTCACGACTGAAGGATTCGCTGATATATTCATTTCTCATGAACATTTCTGTCTGGTTACAGAAAAAATCACTTGCCGGGATGCCTGAAACTCCGGAGGGTATTATTACTTGTGAGCCGTCAGGGTCCAGCAGGTCATAGACATGTCTCTGAGAGGCTCCATGAGTTACGGAGAAGGATTTGAGGCCTGGATAATTGTAAGGACAAACGGTATGACTGCCACCTCCAACACGAAATGGACCACGCTCCAGGTGGAATATCCGGTTCAGGATTTCAACAGAACCAAGGGGATGCTTCAGACTTACTGTATGAAGATCTCCCCATACCCATGAATCCATATCCTCACCGTAGTTCTCCTCAAGCCATTGTACGGCAGCATTCCAGGCTGGAACAACAAGATCATCGAGGGACTCAACAGTATTTGCAGTGCTGACATCATCGCACCAGCTAATTTCCTGTCCGTTCATAATCCGGTCCATTACTCCCCTGACAACTGCTCCGCCTCCGGAGAGGTATGAGGGATAGTGTACTCCCAGCTCGTCATTAAAAACAGCTTGCTTAAGCTTCTCATTAAATACTTCAAAAAGGGTGGATTGAATAATATCCTTATCCATATTTCCCTCCCAGGCATGAATCCTGTCAAAAGCAGCCAGTGCCGAACCTCTGAGATCAGCTTCAAGAAGAATTGGCCAACAGGCTGCTTTTACTTTCCGAACCCAATGAGAATTCTGATCTGCCTGCATTTCCATCATATCTTCAATCGTAAAAACATCCTTCTCGGAGATCATTTCTACTATGCGGTTAAAGCGGTCAGGAACCGTAAACCAAT
The DNA here is from genome assembly GCA_030589965.1 of Bacteroides sp. GTDB lineage: Bacteria > Bacteroidota > Bacteroidia > Bacteroidales > SM23-62 > SM23-62. The sequence continues at coordinate 4,705 of JAUUZM010000031.1, read as the reverse complement.
GACTCATATGGTATGGGTATTCTGATCCTGCGGATCGATTATTTGCGGAAGCCAGGAATCCCTCTGGAGGATTAATGCCATGAGGAAGATCATCAAAGGGAATAAATCCAATCCAGTCGTAGAGATTAGTATCCCCAGGCATGACCAGGGCACGGTTTCCAACACGCAAGGGAACTCTGGAGGCTACGAACAATGCTATATTTCCTGAGGCGTCCGCACAGACAGAGTTGGTGGATATCGTTGTCCATGTGCGAAGTGCCTCTCTGAAATCATAAACATTTCTTGCCCGGTCCATCAGGTAAGCAGATTTAAGCTCATTACTGTATTCATTTCCTGTCCACCTCATAGAAATTACCTTTTCACTTATCCCCTTAAAAGAACTGATTACCGGTCCCCTGTGAGTAAACCGATTTATTCGAACTGTACTATCACCTCCTTTAATCAGAATAGTTTCCTCCCTGATTTCCATATCCATCCACACACCATCCAGTAGATACTGGTTTGTGTCGGCAGGATTAATTGTTTCAAGGTAAAAATCAATGTCATCAACTGCCACATAAGTCATTCCCCAGGCCATGCTGTCATTACGCCCCACATTCACAAAAGGAGTACCTGGAAGAACGATTCCGCTTACGTTCAATTTGCCGGGGATTACCTGGTGCATCTGGTACCAGACTCCGGGGGCCATATTTAGCTGGAGGTGCATATCGTTGGCTACAATAGGGACACCGTTAAAGCTGCGTTCCCCGCTGACCACCCAGTTATTGCTTCCCATAAAAACTTCCAGTCCCATTTCCTGTACAATATCAGAACCTGCCAGAAGATCCGTATCATAAACTCTTTCACCTTCGAGCATAAAATCCGGAAACATGGGCTCCTGAATATCCAGGTCAGGTATCAATTCCCTCACCTTCTCCTCTCCCACCAGCTGAGCAATCTTATACAAGGCAGGCTCGTTGCCCCAGGCTGCTGAAGAGCTCCAGGACATGTAACCAATCAGGTTAACTGTATGAATGGGCAGCCAGGGTTCAGGTTTGTAACCCAGAACAGCAAATTCGAAGGGCAGGCTTTTTCCGGCATCCTGGATGTACTGGTTAATTCCCTCTGAATAGGCATTGATACAGGCCATTATTTCAGGCTCTGATCTTCTTATTATCAGGCGGGATTTCTCTTCAATCCTGAGAGCCCTGAATAATTGGTCTGTACCGATCAAATCCTCTCCTAAAATTTCCGACATCCTGCCCTCAGTCACGTGTCTGAGCAGATCCATTTGCCAGAACCTATCCTGTGCCATCACATAGCCAGTAACCCGGTAAAGGTCTTCCTCATTCTCGGCATAGATATGAGGAATGCCGAATGTGTCCCTGAGAACCTCTGCTTTTCCCTGTAATCCTTTCATGATAACATCGGAATTATAGTCCGGGATTGCCCGGGTTGAAATATGCCTGAGCAGAAAAGCAAATCCGATTACTGCCAGAAGGACCAGGACTAAAAAGACCTTGAAAATGATCTTGAAGATTTTCACTTTTGGGGATTTTTATGAAGTAGTTTATTACCGCAACTTGAAGCTGGCGAGGACCGGTTGGTGGTCAGAATAGACAAAATCCAGGTTGACTCCCTGAATACCAAGAGGTTCAAGATTGGGCGAAAGCAGGTAATAATCTATGACTGTTGTACGGGTGACTCCTGAGACATAAGGAATATCTAATCTCCGGTTGGTAGGAACTGCAGGATCATAAAGCCAGGTCCATTCCACGGACAGGTAATCTTTTTCAATATACGATATCTGGACGGTATCAAACTTATCATTTCTATAATCTGGTACAAACCCGGCCGGTGTTTGATTCCAATCTCCTCCAACAATGATATAATTCCCCTTTTCATATTCCTCCAGGAGAAATGTATGCAGGTAATCCATCTGGCCCTTCCTCAGCGTTCCGTCATCATAGGCTGAATTATGGGTATTTATAACCAGCAATTCTTTTTCCCCCGAAAGGGGATAACGATCAACGAGAAAACATCGATCAAGCATAAATACTCCCATGGGCCATCCGTAATTTCCAGGAAAAGTATGGCGGGTGCTAGTGCGGGCTTGTGATTTACTGAAACTTCCAAGACCTGAAAATAATTTACCCAGGGGGGCCCTTGGGGGAACGGGATTAAAGAATACTTTATAATTTGTCCCGAAGGAAACATTCTCAGGGGAAATGGCTTCTTCAATCGTTAACATCTGGTTGATCCGGTAACTTCTCTTGGATCTGACATCAACCTCCTGGAATAGGTAAAAATCCATTGAGTCAAGCGACTTTACATAATTAATTACACCTGCCAGATTTGCCTCTGAAGTTATCTTGTCGGGCCGTACCCCTTTTCCTCCATCATAAAAGAAGTCCATTTCTTGACTCAAGCCACAATACCCTATATTCCAAATCATTATATTAAAGGAACTGTCGGTAAGAACAGGGGCTTCCGGATTCTCATGGACCAAAATCTGCTCCTCTGGCTTATAATCACTCAGGGTTCCGTAAATCAGAATAAACAGGAATACAACTACAGGTACAAGAATTATATACAGAAGATACCTGAGATATTTCATGATGGTTTATTTATCAAGCGTTAAATTATACTGTTTCAGGCATCCAAGAGCAATCAAATATTGAGCAGTAATATAGGCACTCATTATCGCTACCCTTGCCAGTTCAAAGGCTTGGGTAAACTTATTAATTGCGATCAGGGAATCTGAGATCACAAAAATGACTGCACCTATAAGAACAAGCTGGAAGCTTTGAGGATTTACCTTTGCTTTGCGGTTGATGGCAGCCAGAACCATAGTCAGTATGACAATGGTGTAAACGGTAACAGGCAGCTTCATATCCCCCAAACCGTCTGATAGAAGCCAGAGAATAAGAACTCCAAACAGGACTGGAGGTACTACCAGGTAGACTTTTCGGAAGAAAAGGACGTTCTGGCCCTTTGTGGTAAAGAAGGCGATCACATAAAGGAGTTGGGCAATAAGGAAACTTCCAAGTCCAACCATAAAAAACATCTCATTAAACTGGGTGAGTTGCAGAGTAACATCACCTATCCAGGAAAAAACCAGAGCAGTTATAATAATTCGGTGAAAACCATTGGTTTCTCCTTTTGTGAAGCGAAGGTATAACCAGATCAGGATGGGGATTATTAAGGCTTTTACTATTAGCCCGGGATATATGATATGGAATGTTTCAAGGACTATAAAGGTAATTCCGGTACCAAAGTAGAGAAGGCTGTGTACTCTGAAATTCATGGTTTGGGGTTTGGGGTTTGGACTCTAAATTAAGAAAAAAATAGTATCGATGGTTGAATTACCTGACGATGCCGCTTTCTTTTGCTGTTTCTATGAAATCATCTCTTCCGATGATACTGGATTCCCTGAGTTCCTGGTAGACCCGCCGTGCATCTTTAGAATTGCCCAGTTCATAATGAATAGAGATCAGGTAAAGGTAAACCGTTCCGTAGACGGGAGACAATCCGTCATATTCACTTTTCATAATATCCTCAAATACCTGGAGGGAAGCCTTTGGTTTGCCAAGCTCATACAGTTGTATACCTTCATTGAGCCTGGGATTCAATTCCTCATCCAATAAAATATACCGGATATTGACGCAGCCATCATCACAGTTCTCGACTAGATCTACATACTTAATCCCATCTGGTACTGCTTCAAAAAACAGGTTGATGGAAATTCGTTCACCAATTGTTTTAAACTTGTATTGCTCGGGACATGCAGGAATACCTTCCATACTCAGCAGCTTATATTCTTCGTCACCCAGGGAATTTCTGAGTATCGTATTACTGTCTATGCAAAAGGAAGCCGAATATCTTTCATTTTTGAGATTCAGGGTTACATGCATTTGATCATCCCAATTTTCAATGCTTACAATGTCCATTGTAGGGTGACTGGTAAGCGAATAATTGGGACTTTCATATATCTGGGCTCTCAGGTTAGATCCTGTGATTAAAAGAATAAGAAAGAGTAAGGATGGAAGTCTCATAATGGATAAAATTAAAAAAACCGCAGGGTAGCCTGAGGCATCCTGCGGTTTTAATATCAAATATTATTCCTTTATTAGTCTTTTTGGGAAGCAAGTTTAATGTTAACTCCAATGGCTGCTATCCAAATTGTTTTCTGCAATTTTTCAGTAATAGGAATCAAGGTTCCGCTGCTGGCAAAATCATGCTGAAAATCACGTTCACCATCTGCATAGGATACAATCTGTCCACCAAGATTTAATTGAAGAATGGGCAGAATATCCCAGGCAAGTCCAAATCCAACGCCCTGTGTACTGAGACTGTAGCTCAGGTCAGACTGGTATTCGGAAGTTGCACCTGAAGAACTCATTGACCATCCTGCAGAAACCAGGAACTTATCGGTAAGACTGAATTCAGCACCCAATCCGGCATCCCATGAGTTTGACTCAAGAAGTTGGCTCCGGTTATTGTCTTCAGATCCCCATACTGCACCTTTATCAAAGTAAGATGTAAAACCACCTGCAACTAATAGTCGCTCTATGGGTCTCAAAGTTACTCCTATTGCAAGCAAAGCAGGCATATCCAGCCTTTCAACAGCACCATCATTGAACATGTAAATCGGGTTCCCGGTAGCGGGATCCAGTCCAATAAGACCGTTCTTCCCGGCCGGGGAGGATGTTGTAAGTTCAAGTTT
>JAUUZM010000259.1 GCA_030589965.1 Bacteroides sp. | reverse complement strand
TTTCTTTTATTTCAGCTTTTCTATTTCATTATAGGAAGTAATTATACCCTTAATCACCGCCGAGCTGAGTCCGAAGTGCTCCATTTCGTTCAAGCCGGCAATGGTACAGCCCCTGGGGGTGGTCACCTTGTCGATTTCATCTTCCGGATGGCTTCCGGTCTGAAGCAGCAATGATGCTGCCCCGCGAGCTGTCTGAGCGGCTATGGCCTGGGCTTCATCTGCATGAAAGCCTACCTGGATTCCTCCCTGGGATGCAGCACGGATAAACCGCATAAAGTAGGCTATCCCACAGGCTCCGAGAATGGTTGCCGCGCCCATTAGCTTTTCACGTATCACCATGGTACTGCCTAGCTGGTCAAAAATGCCCTCAACCTTTTTAAGGGCCAGGTCACTGCCATTGTTAGTGGCCAGGCAGGTCATGGATTCACGTATGGCAATGGCCGTATTGGGCATTACCCTCACAAGGGGTACCTGGTCTCCGATTAGTTCCTGAATATCCTTCACCTCATAGGCTGCCACAACAAATGAAAACACATGTTGCGCCGGATCTAATGAATCCTTTATCTCCAAAAGAAGATCCTTCACCTGTGTTGGTTGCACGCAAAGAATGATCACTGAAGATTCTTTTACTGCTTTACTATTATCGGATGTTACGGAAATACCTTTTTCCTCCAGATCCGAAAGAAGTTTAAGATTGCGGCGGGTAACGATGATATCCGAGGCCGCAGTTTTCCCGGAAGCCAGAAGTCCGCTGGCTATAGCAGTTCCAATGTTTCCGCCTCCGAGGATTGCAATTTTCTCCTTCATATTTTACTTTTTAGATGTGAAAGGATGTTTGGAATGATAGAACATGGCAGGATTCCCAAGGATCTTTGTAAATCCTTTGACGTCATCGCTGCTCCAGCCTTTGTGCATCTCTCCGTAAGTAGCACCTGAGGCCTTCATCAGGTCATGTTCTGATTCAATACCTGTTACATCAAATGTATAAGGACGCAAGGTAATAAAAACCTTGCCTGATACGAACTTCTGAGTGTCCTCAAGGAAGGTCTCCATATTACGCATTACCGGGTCAAGGTAATGTCCTTCATGGAGCATCATCCCATACCATTCTGAGATCTGGTCTTTCCAGTATGCCTGCCATTTCCCCAGTGTGTGTTTCTCCAGTTCCTGGTGGGCGCGAATGATTATGGCAGGTGCAGCCGCTTCAAATCCAACTCTCCCCTTTATCCCTATAATGGTTTCACCTACATGGATGCCCCTGCCTATAGCAAATGCAGAAGCTTTTTCGTTTAATTCCTGGATCGCTTTTATTCCACCGAGAATTTCTCCGGCTTCAAACTCCAGGCTGATTTGCAGAGGTTCCTGTTCTGTTAATTGAGAAGGAAATGCTTTTTCCGGTAAGCCCTCTGATGATGTAAGGGTTTCCTTTCCCCCGACGGAAGTCCCCCACAATCCCTGATTAATACTATACTCATGCTTTTCAAATGAATCATCAACTCCAACTTTTCGCAAATAGTCAATCTCCGCCTCTCTTGAAAGGCTGAGTTCGCGAATGGGAGCAAGTACCTCCATGTCCGGAACCAGTATCTGGAAGATCATTTCAAAACGGACCTGGTCATTGCCGGCACCGGTACTACCATGGGCCAGAATCCCTATATCGTTCTCCCGGGCATATTCGGCCACAGCCATTGCCTGGAAAGTACGCTCTGAACTAACGGACATAGGATAATGCCGGTTCCGCATCATGTTCCCGTACACCATATACCGGATACACTCCTGGTAATATTGCTTTGAAACATTGATATTTTCATGCTTTACCACCCCCAGACTCAGCGCTTTCTGGCGAACTTCTTCTTCTTCTTCTGAGGTAAATCCTCCGGTGTTTATAAAAACCGAATGCACCTCGAGGTTTTTTTCCTGGCTCAAATATTTCACACAAAAGGTAGTGTCGAGTCCACCGCTAAACGCCAATGCAACTTTCTTCTTCATGTTTATTTCTTAAAAATTATTTTTTTTATGGATAGTGATTTCTTGCCGTTTTTGGGTTTCGCCTGTCTCTTTTTGCCTTTGTTGCTTTTTTCCTCCTTTTCAGGATCGTAAAGCATGGCAGTACAAAGACAGTGGGTCCGGTTGGTTCGGAAAAGGATATCATAATAAGCACAACTCTGGCAGCCTTTCCAAAACTGATCATCGTCGGTCAGTTCGCTAAAAGTGACAGGCTTGTAACCTATCGCTGAATTTATTTTCATAACCGCCAGGCTGGTAGTTAGTCCGAACATTTTTGCAGCGGGAAATATTTTACGGGAAAGTTTGAATGCTTCTTCCTTTATCCTCATCGCCAGTCCATGTCCCCTGAACCTATCCAGAACTATTAGTCCGGAGTTAGCCACATACTTCTCATGTCCCCATGACTCTATATAACAGAAACCTGCAAATTCTCCTTCTTTGGTCAAAGCTATAACCGCCTTCCCCTCCCGTATTTTCTCAGTGAGGTATTCCGTCGAACGTTTTGCCAGTCCGGTCCCCTTCACCTTCGATGCTTCCATAAGGGCTTCTTCCACCTGAGGCACATACGAGATATGCTTCTCTCCTCCTACTGATATAATAAACTTCTCCATATTATTGTTTTCAATTATTCAAGTGGAAATAAAACTGCCAGGACATTTTTTACATCATCTCTGGATACCCCTTCGCGGGGGATAAGCAATATGGTGTCATCACCCGCAATGCTGCCCAGGATCTCAAATGCATCTAACTCATCTATCATATAGGCTATGCTGTTAGCATATCCGGGCAAGGTCCTGATCACAGCCATATGATGTGCAAAATCCATGGAAACAAATCCGTTCAACGGAAAGCTTCCATTGCCATTTTGACTTACCTGCGGGGGAAAGGATACCTGCATATTCCCTGGAAGAATATATACATACCCCTTTTTCTTATCCGGGCGCTTTCCGGCCTGAAGGAATTTCAGGTCCCGTGACAGGGTGGCCTGAGTGAGCTCAAACCCTTCCTGGACAAGCTTTTTGAGCAAGTCATCCTGGTTGGATATGGCTTCTCCTTCTATGATCTTTCGTATGGTCAGCAAGCGCTGGGTCCGGGTTTTCATTTTGTATATTTATACATGCATTTTGCAAATTTATACATTTTTTATATTTTACAACATGTTTCGGTAAAATATTTCTATTTTTGTGCCCAATGAATAAGAATATCCGGAAGGTAATTGTACTCGGATCGGGAGCACTCAAAATCGGCGAGGCCGGTGAATTTGACTATTCCGGTTCACAAGCGCTCAAAGCTCTAAGAGAGGAAAAAATCTCTACTGTCCTTATCAACCCTAACATTGCAACCGTCCAGACTTCAGAAAAAATTGCCGATAAAATATATTTTTTACCTGTAACCCCTGCATTTGTTGAAAAAATTATCGCCCGGGAAAAGCCGGATGGGATCCTTCTTTCATTCGGCGGACAAACCGCGCTGAATTGTGGAATTGAACTATTCGAAAAGGGGGTTCTTGAAAAATATAACGTTGAGGTACTTGGTACCCCTGTCCAGGCCATTATTGATACAGAAGACCGGGAAATCTTTATAGAAAAACTTCTGGAAATTGGAATAAAAACTCCCAGAAGTCATGCAGTAGAAACTATTGAAGATGCTAAAAAAGCTGCAGATGACCTGGGTTTTCCCATCATTACAAGAGCCGCGTATACATTAGGCGGACAGGGAAGCGGATTTTGCTCAAATGAAGATGAACTGGTAATACTGGCATCCAAGGCATTTTCATATTCTCCCCAGATCCTGGTCGAAGAATCTCTAAAGGGATGGAAAGAGGTTGAATACGAAGTGGTGCGGGACCGCTATGATAATTGCATAACGGTCTGTAATATGGAAAATTTCGATCCCCTTGGCATCCATACCGGGGAAAGTATCGTAGTTGCCCCATCCCAGACTCTCACCAACAGTGAATATCATAAACTCCGTAGAGTATCCATAGACGTGATCCGTCATATAGGGATCATTGGGGAGTGTAATATTCAATATGCCCTTGATCCTAATTCAGAGGAATATCGGGTAATCGAGGTCAATGCCAGGCTGTCCAGATCCAGTGCTCTGGCCTCCAAGGCTACTGGTTATCCACTGGCTTTTGTTGCCGCGAAACTGGGATTGGGATACGGGCTTCATGAACTGAAAAATTCAGTAACCAAAACCACTTCCGCATTTTTTGAACCTGCACTGGATTACATCGTATGTAAGATCCCTCGCTGGGACCTGAATAAATTTGTCGGTGTCAGTAAGCTTATCGACAGTTCTATGAAAAGTGTCGGCGAAGTCATGGCAATCGGAAGAACATTTGAAGAAGTTATCCAGAAGGGAATCCGGATGATCGGCCAGGGACTGCATGGATTTACTGCCAACCGTGAATTGGTTTTCGAGGATATTGAAAAGGAACTCGCCGAGCCAACGGATATGCGTATCATGGTCATCGCCCAGGCTTTTGAAAAGGGATATACGGTTGATCAGATATTTGAACTGACTAAAATTGACAGATGGTTCCTGATTAAACTGAGGAATATATTTGAATTTAAAAATACAATTGAAACTTTTGGAAGCCTTGAAAAGATGCCTGATGAACAGTTGAAAAAGGCAAAAATTCTTGGTTTTTCAGATTTCCAGATCGCCCGTCATATTTATCATTCCAAATCGGAATCCATGGCTGAAATGGGACTCGAAGTAAGGAACTGGAGAAAGAACCGGAATATTCTGCCCTCAGTTAAACAGATCGATACCCTGGCTGCAGAATATCCTGCACAGACCAATTACCTTTACCTGACATACAGCGGCGATGAGCATGATCTTGATTTCGTCGATGACGGGAAATCTGTAATCGTTCTTGGTTCAGGTGCTTACCGGATAGGCAGCAGTGTTGAATTTGACTGGTGCAGCGTAAATACACTCTATACCCTGAACGAAGAAGGGTACCGGTCCATAATGATCAACTATAATCCCGAAACTGTCAGTACGGATTATGATGTCTGTGATCGTCTTTACTTCGACGAACTTTCG
>JAUUZM010000066.1 GCA_030589965.1 Bacteroides sp. | reverse complement strand
CGCAGCAGCTGGGATTGTTTTCTGCCCATCCGGTTAGCGAGGGAGAAATAATGGAGTTTATTGCTGAAGCTTCAAATCGATTCCGGTATATTGATATATGCCTGAACAGGGAAAACAAGGCGATCCCTGGATCACTTGATAGTCGGGAACGGAGTAATTATGAAATTGACATGGGATCAGGGACAGCCTATAATTCAAACACGAAACGAAATCTTCAGAAGGGAAATGCGAATTCTTTTGAATTCAGGGAGATACGCATTTCAGATTACCTGAACCAGAAGTATGCCCCTGGTGAAAAAGTTTCTGTAGCCAGGGTCTATATGGAAAATCTTTTTGACGGATTAGAAAACTTGAAACGGGCTCAGGCATACGGAATTTTTCTTGAAGATCAATTGCAGGCTGCTGCAGTTCTGGGCTATGCAAAGTCCAGGGTGATTTATTTAAACGGATGTTCCAGTTCCCCTGGAAAGGAAAATCGTGCCATGTTTGTATTAACGAATTTACTTATTGAGCATTCAAAAGACAGGGCTCCGGTTTTTGATTTTGAGGGTTCAGACATTCCGGGGGTAGCCCGGTTTTTTGAAGGATTTGGAGGAGTAAAAACGGTATATTACAGAATAAGGCAAAAAAAGTTTCCATTTACACTATTGAAAGGATGAGGCAGGCTATTAAAAAAACTTTGGGTACCGCCGGTATTGGGATTCCGATGAAATGGCTGATTCGGATGAGCGGTGAGGACCTGATGCTTCCTTATTATCATGCTGTGTCGGACAATCCCATGCCTCATGTTGAGAATGTCTACCCTGTGCGCTCTGTGAAAAGGTTTCGCAAAGATCTGGATTTTCTGCTAAAGCATTTTGAACCGGTTGGACTGGATGAACTTACCTCTGCCAGAGATACCAGGAGATCCAAACCTGCTATTTTTCTAAGTTTTGATGACGGACTATCAGAGATCTATCATGTTGTATCTCCTCTGCTGATCGCAAAGGGAATCCCGGCTGCCTTTTTCGTCAATACAGGGTTTATAGATAACCGTGATCTTTTTTACAGGTATAAGTCCAGTTTATTAATTGACCGCTTCGAGAGTATTAAATATTCACCCAGTGTAACCGAACTTCTCCAGAGCAGGTACCATCTTGCCAGTCCAAATAAAAAATGTGTCAGGGAATTTCTGCTGGAGCTTTCTTATGAAAACCGGAGGGTATTTGATGAGGTTGGAAAACTGGTTGATCTTGATTTTAAAACTTTTCTCAAGGTCAAGAAACCCTATATGAGTATGGAGCAGATAAAAGAATTGTCTGACAGGGGGTTTTATATCGGAGCACATAGCAAAGATCATCCGCATTTCGCCGATCTTAAGGGTATTGAACGCCTGAACCAGTTCAAAGACAGCATGATCTACCTGAGGGATGCCCTGGATTTAAGGTACGGAATATTCTCCTTTCCTTTTAGCGATGACGGTGTTCCATCTGAATTTTTCTCCGCTATGAAGAGTGCGGATATGCCTGAGTTGCATGCCAGTTTTGGTACAGCCGGACTAAAAAATGATCCAGAGGAGAATCATTTTCACAGGATACAGATGGAGACCGGCCATACTTCAGCCCGGAGGATCATCAAAGGAGAATACCTTTATTTCCTGGGGAAAGGTGCAGTTGGCAAGAATATACTGAAAAGACCATGAGGATAGAGAAATATAATGCTTCCAGGCTAAAGGAATTTCTGAACTCAGACTTGTACAGGGAGATGCCTTTTGTCCCGGTATCCCCCCACCGTGCCTCCAGCTGGCTGAATAATCCCAGGATGAAACCGGAGGATATACTCCTGTATCTTGGTTTTGAAGGTGAAACTATGATGGCCTACAGAAGCATACTGCCTGACAGGCATGGAGATATCCGGTTCGGATGGCTGAGCGGTAACTGGGTGCGTCCGGATCAGAGGCGCATGGGACTGGCAAGCAGGCTTTTTGAAGAGGCCTATGCCGACTGGGGCCATCAGTTAATGTATACCAATTATGCTCCTGAATCCAAAGCTGTTTATGATAAATCAGGACGCTTCCAACTTTATGTTGAAAGACCAGGTATTCGATACTACCAGAGAAGCTCATCTGCCAGTCTCCTGGGTGGCCGGCGGATCATATACCGGAGGTCGCGTTCCCTGCTGAGCCTGGCTGACGGGATGCTGAACGCAGTCCAGGATATCAGGATTGCCATTAAGAAGGAAAACACGAGGGACCTGGTTTTTGAAGAATCTGTATCGCCGGACTTTGAAGCGGTTGATTTCATTCAAAATAACAGGGCATCCGGATTCTGTCTGCGCAGCCAGGATGATTTTGACTGGATAGCCTCCTATCCCTGGATAAAGTCAGGACCCTCTAAGGATCCCCGTTACTTCTTTTCATCTGTATCCAACCGATTCCACAACATCTGCGTTAAAATCAGGGATGAGAGGGATGAAATGAGTGGTTTTCTGTGGCTGGTTATAAATGCTGAAAAAATGACCATACCCTACGCCGTTGTCACTCCGGAAAAAGCGATGAAAGTGTCAGCTGTCGAGGAAGCAGGATCGGCCTTCTCCCGTATACTGAACCATTTTCTGCAGTCCAACAAAATATCTTACCTGACGACCCACCATCCATCCGTCATTGATGTCTTTCAGCCCGGTCCCATCTTAACCACCCGCAAAATGACCCAGAATTATTTTGTCTCCCGCGACCTGAAGAAACAACTCCCTGATCCTAAATTTATAAACTTTCAGGACGGAGACGGAGACGTTGTTTTCGTCTAAATGAGCTTACCGTCCTCACACTTCAGAGTTCTTGCGGGATACTTTTCGATAAGGTTGTAATTATGGGTGGCCATGATCACAGCCCGTCCATTTTTACTAATATCAGTCAGGATACCCATAATATCCTGTGAGGTTTCAGGATCAAGATTCCCTGTTGGTTCATCCGCCAGGATAATCTCCGGATCATTCAGCAGGGCCCTGGCAATGACAACCCTTTGCTGCTCTCCTCCTGAAAGTTGATGAGTCATTTTATAACCCTTAGTTGCCAGTCCAACCCTCTCAAGCACCTCGCTGATACGTTTCTCGATTTCGGTTTTTTCTTTCCATCCGGTTGCCTTTAATACAAAAGCGAGATTTTCCGTAATTGTACGATCGGTCAATAGTTGGAAATCCTGGAAAACAATCCCGAGCTTCCTTCTCAGGAAAGGAATTTGCCTGCGTTTAAGTTCGTGAAGGCTGAATTCGGAAACATACCCTTCCCCCTTCATAAGAGGGTGTTCAGCATTGACGGTCCGGATCAGGCTGGTTTTTCCACTTCCCACTTTTCCAATAAGGAATAGAAATTCACCCTTATTAATCTGGAAATTGACATCACTCAGAACCAGGTGGTCCTGAATAAAAATATCTGCATTTTCAAAACGTATAATGGTATCCAAAGGCATCCGGTAAAATTATAATAAAAATAGATATACCAACCTGCAAGTTTGAAGAGAATCACGAGAAATTGTTAATAAGTATGTTAGTTGTTCACACTTATCTAATTCCTTTGCGAAGGCAAAATAAAGTACTTTTAAATCCGTTAGATTGCTGTAGAGAGAAAGATGAGCAAGAAGATATTCAGAATAGCTGTATTTGTATTTATATCCACCTGGATATTAACAGTTACGAATACAAATGCCCAGAAATCCCAGGTCCTAATCCACAAGGATAAGGATTATCTGCATGGGAAAGAATTGTACGTGAAGGAGAAGTACGCTGCGGCCATGGAAAGGTTTGAGGATTATCTTCGTAAGAATGAGGAGACCTCTACTCTGTATGGTGAACAAGCCCAGTACCTGCATGCCCTATCTGCCGTTGAGTTGTTCCAGAACGATGCTCAGTTCCTGCTCTACCAGTTTGTCAAGAACCATCCTGAGAGTCCTCTTTTGAATGATGCATTATTTGCTTTGGGAAACCTGGCCTACAGGGATAAACAATATGGAAACTGTCTTAGGTGGATGATGCAGGTTGATCATATGGATCTGGATAAGGAGAAGCAGGCGGAATACTTTTTCAGGAACGGTTACAGCCACTTCAGAAGGAAAGAATATGAGGAAGCCAGGGTCGCATTTTATGAGATCCTGAATACAGATAACCGGTATTCAGCCCCTGCAAGCTATTATTATTCTCATATTCATTACGAACAGGAGAATTACGAAACGGCTCTAAAAGGATTTTTATCCCTCAAAGATGATGAGACGTTTTCACCGATAACACCCTATTATGTCACCCAGATTTACTTCATGCAAAAGAAATGGAAGAAGGTGATAGAATATGCTCCGGGACTGCTTAAAACGGTAACACCCAAAAGATACGGAGAAATGACCAGGATACTGGGAGAAGCCTATTTCCATGAGGATATGTACCCTGAGGCGGTGATCCATCTTGAGAAATATCATGAGGAAACCTCATATACCCAGCCGGAAGATAAATATATGATGGGCTTTGCCTATTATATGACGGAGGATTATGAGAAGGCAAAAAAATATTTCAAGTCGGTATCTCTTGGAAATACTGCTCTTGCCCAGAGTGCTTTATATCATATGGCGGATTGTTATGTGAGACTGGGAGATAAATACCAGGCCAGACTGTCATTTTCGGCGGCATCAAAGATGGATTACGACAAGGACATAAAGGAAGATGCATCATTTAATTATGCTGTTGTTACCTATGAACTATCTATTTCCCCGTTTAATGAAGCTGTAAGAGGATTCTCGCGGTACATTTCCTTATATCCGGCTTCGAAACGATTGGATGAGGCATATAATTATATGGTACTGGCCTTCATGGGAACACGAAATTACCGGGGAGCACTTGCAGGTCTGGATCGGATTCAGAGGAAGACCCCCGATATTGAAAAATCATATCAGAGGGTGTCATTTTTCAGGGGAATGGAGCTGTTCAATGATCTAAATTTTCAGGAAGCGAGTAACAAATTTGATGCTTCATTAAAGTACGGACAATATGATCCCTCACTCAAAGCCTTGTGTTATTACTGGAAAGGGGAATGTCAATACAGGTTGAAAAATTATAATGTAGCAAAGCGCTATTACCAGGATTTTCTGGGGGCTGACGGTGCAAGCAGGCTCCGGGAATATGCTGTATGCCATTACAATATTGGATATGCAGAGTTTAAGCAGGGGAACTACAAGGAAGCTCTTACCTGGTTCAGACGCTTTGAAACCATTGGTACGGAAAGGAACCGTAAGGTTATTGGTGATTCCTATAACCGGATAGGGGATATGTATTTTATTGAAGGTAGATACAATCAGGCCATTGGCAATTATGAGAAAGCCATAGACTTAGGTATTATGGATGTTGATTATGCATTGTTTCAAAAAGGTATTTCACTGGGCGTCCTGAAAAAATATACCGAAAAGATTGAGATTATGGGCCGTATTCCAAAGGAGTTCCCTAAGTCCAACTATATTCCTGAATCTTTGTATGAGAGCGGGAGAAGTTATTTCATTCTCCTGCAACCGGACAGGGCCATTCCTTTTTATCAGAAGATAATTGATGAGCATCTTAACAGTACCTATGTTTCCCGTTCGCTGGTTCAACTTGGACTTATCCATTATAATCAGGGCAGACTCGATCAATCGATTTCATTCTACAAAAAAGCTGTATCACAATTTCCAGGAACACAGGAGGCGAATAATGCTCTTCAGGGTATAAAAACTGTGTACGTTGAGAAAAACCAGGTGAGTGAATATTTCGCCTATGTGGAAAGTCTGGGTAGGGAAATTGATATTTCAGGAAATGAACAGGATTCACTCTCATATCTTGCTGCTGAGAACCTTTACCTCCAGGGGAATTGCGGGAAAGCAATACCTGCCTTCGAAAGTTATGTAAAGACTTATGAATCCGGGGCGTATCTTGTTAATGCCCATTTTTATATGGCTGAGTGCCAGTTGAAGGCAGACAATCATATTGAAGCAATGATGGCCCTGGAATTTGTTATTGATAAACCCCGGAACATTTTTACAGAACCTGCATTGCTAACCGCATCCAGGATCAATTTTGATTATAAGAATTACCGCGGAGCACTCAAGAATTTTTTAATGATGAAAGATTACGGAGAGGTAAATCGCAACCTGAAAGAGGCCACCATTGGTATCATGCGCTGTTATTACCAGCTGGAAGAATTTGGGGATGCTATTGATGCTTCCAGGGCTGTTCTGCGTGAAGAGAAGATCTCAGATGAAGTAATCCGGGAGGCTAATTTCATTATTGCAAAATCTTTTTATGCCCAGGACCGTTTCGCGCTGGCCCTGGACGATTTCAGAAAGGTAGCTACCGAAGTTAGCAGCCAGGAGGGAGCTGAATCAAAATACAGGGTTGCTGAAATCCAATTCATCAGGAAGGATTATGAGAATGCTGAAAAGACCATTTTTGAATTCATAGATTTAAATACTCCACATGATTTCTGGATGGCAAAGTCGTTTATTCTGCTGGCTGACCTCTACCTGGTTAAGGAAGACGATTTTCAAGCGGTACAGACCCTGACAAGCATTATTGATTACTATGAAGAAACAGATGATGGAATTCTTGATCTGGCACGCAGAAAAAAGGTGGAAATACTAAAGAGACAGAATGTACAGGATGCCCCGGAGGAAGAGAGACTTGAAGTTGAAATGGAAAAATGAAAGAGGTAATGAGATACATATTGGTCCTTGGATTGGCAATTACGATTGGATTGCCGGGAAGAGTGTATGCACAGGATCCCATTGATAAGGAAATTGTAGTGGTTAATCCTTACCAGCCAAGCCTTTCTGACGCATATAAGATCAATATCCTGCCCATGGTCAGCGATTCGATCAGTATCCGGCCAAGTTTTGATTACAGTATACAGCCCAGGAAATTCGATACAAAATTCCAGATTCAACCCATTACCCCTGCAAGGTTGGTCGGGGCTCCTCTTACGAAACTTTACAGGTCCTATCTGAAACTTGGTTTTGGGAATTACCTGGTACCAAATGCAGAGCTGAGGATCAATTCCCTGCGTAGCAAAAAAAGCCAGTGGGGCATTGATATTCAGCATTTTTCCATCAATGGGAAACTAAAGCTTGATAATGATCATAAGGTTAAGCCAGGGTATTTCGATAATTCGGTGAGTGTCTATGGGAAAAGAATCTTTAATAAGTCATTCATATCAGGTAAGATATCCGGAGCCTATGACGGAGGAGATTTTTATGGTTATAATCCCATTCTTGGTGTTACAGAACTACCCAGGGATCAGATACAACAAAATTACCTGAAACTGGACGGGCGGATGAAATTGGGATCAACCCATAAAGATTCACTTCACCTGAATTATATTGGATCCCTGGATTACCTGTATACGTATGACCATTACAAAAATTTTGAACATGGGGCTGTCCTGAATACAGAACTTAACCAAAGATTTCGATCCGGAACGGTTTTCGGACTCGGACTCGGAGCTGAATATTACTATACAAGTGAATCCATTGATTCTGCAAACAATACCATTATTAAGCTGAATCCCTGGTTTGGGAAAAATACAAGTGCCTTTATCTATAAAATTGGATTTGGACTGGCATTGGATATTTACGGTGAAAAGGTGGATCCTCTGATATATCCTGAAGCCCTTTTACAGATTAATGTGGTTAAGGGTGTACTCATGCCTTATTTCGGAGTAGATGGACGTATGCAGGTGAATAATTACAGAACGGTTGTTGAGGAGAACAGGTATATTAGTCCGGGACTAAAAGTTAATAATACCCATCATAAGATAAGAGGGTATGTTGGACTGAAAGGGAGCTTTTCCAGGGAGATATCCTATGATATCAATGCAAGTTATTCATTGGTGGATAATATGCCGTTCTATGTGAATGATACAGTCGATATTCTGGGCAATACCTTTAATGTAGTCTATGATAGCATCGATATGTCAAAAATATACGGTGAATTGAAACATCTTCATACGGATCGTCTTAGCGGACTTCTGTCCCTTACCTGGATGCAGTATAAAATGACAGGACAGGAGAAGCCCTGGCATATGCCCAGGCTGGTTGTTTCACTCACGGAACAGTATAACCTCCGTAATAAAATTCTGCTCGATATGGAAGTGTTTTACGTGGGGAAACGCTATGCCCGTCCATCACTCCTTGATACTGAGATACTGACCCTGAAAGGATTTGTCGACCTGAACCTTGGACTTGAATACAGGTATACTAAATTGCTGTCAGGCTTTGTACGGTTTAACAATATATTGAATGCAAGAAACCAGGCCTGGAACTATTATTCCGGAATGGGTTTCAATGTATCTTTTGGCTTCACTTACGCCCTCTGATTTTCTGTTAATTTGATGTTGATAATCTTGCCGATTATTAAGGCGTTTTCTGCTTAAAAACCGGCTTTTTTTTGTATTTTTACCGTATAAAACGGAGAAACAGATCTTATTTTATAAGTATCTGACAAAGAGTAAGTTGCGGAGAGATTAATTCAATAAAAAATAGAACTCACAAGGAATTCTTTGAGTCATTTTCAAGAGTAGAGCCCAAAAGCTAAATATTCACCCTGATTTACCGGCTTTAAACGAGTAATTAATGCTCAGATTATGCATTAATATGCAGGGAAAATTATAAATACATGATTATGGAAGAAAAAGATAAAAATACGGCCAAGGAAGAAAAGAAGATTCAGAACGGGAAATCCGAATATTCTGCAGGCAGTATACAGGTACTTGAGGGACTTGAAGCAGTCCGGAAACGTCCCGCAATGTATATCGGAGATGTTAGTACGAAAGGACTTCACCATCTGGTTTATGAGGTAATAGATAATTCCATTGATGAAGCCCTGGTAGGACACTGCGATACTATTGACCTTGTCATTAACGAGGATGGAACGGTTACTACAAGCGATAACGGGCGTGGAATTCCGATCGATATGCATGCAAAAGAGAAAAAGTCCGCTCTTGAGGTGGTTATGACGGTATTGCATGCCGGTGGTAAGTTTGATAAGGACAGCTATAAGGTTTCCGGTGGCTTGCACGGGGTTGGTGTATCCTGTGTGAACGCCCTGTCTGCAAAATTGAGTGCTGAGGTGCACAGGGACGGCCAGGTTTACCTTCAGGAGTATGAGAGAGGAAAACCATTGGAAGATGTTAGATCTATCGGTAAATCGGACAAAACAGGTACCATTATTACCTTTCAGCCTGACGATACCATATTTACTACTACTCTTTTCAATTTTGAGATACTTGCTTCTCGTCTAAGGGAACTGGCATACCTGAACAAAGGAATTCACCTGAACATTACAGATAAACGAGAGATAGAAGAAAATGGGAACGGTAATGGTGATGGTGATGGAAACGGGAACGGGAACGGGAACGGCAAATACCGTAGTGAACAATTCTATTCTGAACGTGGTCTAAGCGAGTTTGTTGAACTTCTTGATGCAACCCGTGATAAATTAATTGAGAAAATCATCAATATTGATACGGAAAAGAATGGGGTTCCCGTTGAAATGGCTTTACAATATAATACCTCTTTCAGTGAGAATGTTCACTCTTATGTAAATAATATCAATACCATAGAAGGCGGTACACATCTGGCAGGTTTTCGAAGGGGATTAACACGTACCCTGAAGTCATATGCAGATAAATCTGGTATGCTTACAAAGCTCAAGTTTGATATCTCCGGAGATGATTTCAGAGAGGGATTAACGGCTGTTATTTCAATTAAGGTTCAGGAACCCCAATTTGAGGGTCAAACCAAGACAAAACTCGGAAACTCAGAGGTCATGGGAGCAGTTGACCAGGCAATCTCAGGGGAGCTGTCAAATTACCTGGAAGAGAATCCAAAGGATGCCAGAATAATTGTCCAGAAGGTGATTCTTGCCGCTACTGCTCGTCATGCTGCACGTAAGGCGAGAGAACTGGTACAACGGAAGAATGTCCTTTCCGGTGCAGGTTTACCCGGGAAACTGGCGGACTGTGCCGAAAAGGACCCTGCTATTTGTGAGCTTTACCTGGTGGAGGGTGATTCTGCTGGAGGTACTGCCAAGCAAGGCAGAGACAGGCATTTCCAGGCTATAATGCCCCTGAGAGGAAAGATACTGAACGTCGAGAAAGCCATGCAGCATAAGATCTTCGAAAATGAGGAGATCAAGAATATATTTACTGCTCTTGGTGTATCCATTGGTACGGAAGAGGATAGTAAGGCCCTGAATCTCGAAGGTCTGCGTTATCACAAGATTATCATCATGACGGATGCTGATGTGGACGGAAGCCATATCACTACCTTAATCATGACCTTTTTATTCAGGTACATGACCGAGTTGATCCAGGAGGGGTATCTGTATATTGCGACTCCACCGTTCTACCTTATCCGGAAAGGTAAAAATGAAAGGTATTGCTGGAATGAGGAGGAGAGGATTGCTACTGTCAAGGAATTCAGTAAGAATGGCAGTGAGAGTGGTGTTCATATCCAACGCTATAAAGGTCTTGGTGAGATGAATGCAGAGCAGCTCTGGGAAACCACCATGAATCCTGAGAACCGTACCCTGAGACAGATAACTATAGAATCAGCAGCCGAAGCGGACAGGATCTTCTCCATGCTGATGGGCGATGATGTACCACCCAGGCGGGAATTCATTGAAACCCACGCGAAGTACGCCAATATTGACGTTTAGGTCAAAGCAAATTTTACCATAAAATTTGCATTTAACTAACAAGGCAGTTCGGACTTATATTGGTTTTGTTTTGTATGATTTATCGCCAGGATCCTGTAGAATGTTGGCGATTGCCCTTTCAACCAGTTGATTAAGAGAAAGGCCCATTTCAACAGATTTTCTTGCTGCCTCTTTGTGAAGTTCTGGATCTATCCTGACATTGAAACTACCCTTAAATGATTTGCTGCTAGGTTTTCCGGCACTTTTACACAAATCCAAATAATCATCAACTGCTTCTTTGAATGATGAATTTAGATTCTTGACACTGCTGCCCTCAAAGGTAACCAGG
>JAUUZM010000102.1 GCA_030589965.1 Bacteroides sp. | reverse complement strand
GGCCCGGTCCACGTCCATTGTCGGAGGCATAAATGACAATCGTATTATCAGCGATATCAAGTTCATCCAGTTTATCCATCAGGCGGCCAATATGGTAATCCAGTTCCAGGATGGCATCACCATATAATCCCCAGTTAGATTTCCCGGCAAAAGCTTCACTGACTCCCATCGGATGATGTAGCATGGTATGCGGCAGGTAGAGAAAGAATGGTTGAGATTTCTTATTCTCAAGGGTGGACTCGATCCAGTTTATGGCTTCTTCTGTATACAGCCTGGTTAACTGTGAAGAATCAGCAGGTCGATCAACAACCTCCCCATTCCTGAGTATAGGGACACCACCCTTATCATTAAAATGTACCGTCTCATAAGAATCCAGATTATGGAGAAGTCCGTAATAATAGTCAAATCCCTGTTGCCGGGGTAAAAACGGTTCTTTAAAACCAAGATGCCATTTCCCAATGCAGGCCGTGCTATATCCGTTTTGCTGGAATAATTCGGCAATTGTAAGTTCTTCGGGATTTATTCCATATTCAGAGTCAGGTCGATGCACCCAGATTCCATTACCTACTCTCCGGGGATAGCATCCTGTGAGTAATCCGGCCCGGGAGGGACTGCAAATCGGGGCTGCGGCATAATAATCTGTAAACCGGATTCCTTCCTTGGCCAGCCTGTCTATCCGGGTAGTTTTGACTTCTTCGGCACCATAACAACTCAAATCATAATAGCCCATATCATCGACCAGGATAAATATAATATTGGGTTGTTTCTTACCTGAATATCCGGTTTGGACAGCCGAAAATAAAAGACAAATCACCAAAAGACTTTGAACTGAATATTTTACCATAGTATTCTGATTTAAATAGATATTGTATGTGTTAGGTTAAGAAAATTATGATGCTTTCTACCTGGTAAGTTTCCGGAATGCACCTTCCATCATCAGGAAGAAAGCCTGGCCTTCAGGCGAGGTTCCGGGCGAATTAAACCGGGGTGCTGCACTTGCATTCCGAAGAAGTCCGATATCATCAATATTCGAGTAAACCGCATACCGCATTTTATCTGCTGGAACCATGTAGGAAGGATCCAGCCAGCCGGATTTTATTCCTGTATAGATTGAGTAAGCAAGCATGGCCGGTAGGGTGGTTTCTTCAAAATTGGGCTCGGTTATCTTATCGTATAACAGTCCACTGGGAAGTTGCCGGGAAATACATCCATCAAGGAGATCCGTACAGTATCCAATCAGCTTCTCTTTATCTGTATTTCTCTCTTCAGGCAAAATATCGATCACCTGTGCCATGGCCGCTGCACACCACCCGTTGCCGCCTCCCCAGAATGAAGGATCCCTGAATTCCATGGTCCGGGAGACTCGGATATGATGGAAAAGTTTTTCATCCTCATTCCAAAGCAGTTCACGAAGACCTTCAATCTGGTTCATGGCTTCGTCATAATCGTCCATCATTGCCATAAAGGGCGCTACCATGAACATATTATCAATGAAGATTGCCTCTGAACGATTATTATGGTAGATCACACCTTTTTCATTTTTTGATTCCGGCCTTTTTAAAAAATCATATAAGGCCTTTGCTGCATCGAGATATTTTTCCTCGCCGGTGATCCTGTAAACCGCAAGAACTCCGGGTCCGTTTGCCCCCGGATCTGCAATATTCATATCAGAACCTACCATGGATAAACGTCCGTCAGGTTTATAGCGCTGAACCGACTCCCTGGCCATTAGAATCAGGCTGGTAGTATCTCCAATCTCCAGCATACCCTGCATCGCAGTTCCCTGTTCCCAGGAATGGCGTTGCATACAAAGCATGGCCGTTTTAACCTTTTCGATCCCAGCATCATCGAAATATTCAAACTGTGGTGGTCCCTGAGTTGGATGGCATGCTGTCATAACAAAAAACATCAGGGTATTGAGGATTCGTATTGCTTGAAATTTCATTTCCGATTATATTTTTAATCAGTAATTAATGGATATCTCCGATGGTTATTTTAAAATGCATTTCAAATTTCGCTATTCTATCAACAAATTTAGTAAATAATAGCACGTATACTTTTTTGCATAACTTTGGAAATGGACCCGGAAACCCGGATCCGGTATTACAATAACTTATCATAAATGCCTTCTATGAAAAAGATCTTTATTACCCTTTTCGCCTTATTCCTGGTGGGTGTTTTGTCCGGAAATGCCGGTAAATTTTATCCCAGCGGCAATATTGATATTGATAAAATCAGAAAGGAAATTGACTCAAAGCCGACAGACAAAGAGACATTCCGGGAGCGAACCATACTTATGTTTCTCTGGATGACCACTTTGCAGCAGCAGGGGGCAGACGTTCGTCACTTCTATGCTATTGATAAAGTGTACAGGACTCATGAAAACAATGTAAATCGTTTAAGTGGGGCGGAATTGGAGGAAGCCTTCCTCAGGATGGGGGAACTGGTTGACAGGGGATACAGGATACTGGAGAACATTCAGGATAAGCTGGTGAAAGAAGGGCCCATGTTTACCGCATTTGAGAGTGATGGGAAAGACTTCCCGGAGGGAGGCAACATGGAAACGGAATGGAACATGTTCCAGGGAAATAAACATAATACAGGGTATACCGATGCACCGGGTCCGCGGTACGGAAAGCAGGCATGGAAGTTTCCGGTGGGACTCGGATGGTATTGCCGTCCGGCCGTTGAAGACGGAAGGGTATATGTAGCCTCACCGGGATTGTATGCAACCAGTTTCTGCCTGGACCTGGAAACCGGTAATGAAATCTGGAAATCCACCCAGCAGCATCCCATCTTCGGATTGTATAAATATCCTGCCATCGCCTCATCCCCTGTAATCCTGGAAGACAGGATAATCCTGAGGGAGGTGAACAGCCATGGGGGCAACGAGGGACAGGCAAAGAATCTTGTTTATATAGATAAGGAAACCGGGAAGACCCTTTCAAGAAAGTATGCCGGACATGTGGATTACCGCACACAACTCGCACCTGTCTCATCCAATGGAAAATATGTTGCCTATCCCTTCGGCGTTCATGATATTTACGGGTCTCCGGCCATATGCCAGAATTTCAACCGCCTGATCTGTGCAGACAAGAATAATGACAGGAAACTCTGGGATGTAAATATCGGAGATATTGACGCACTTGCTGAACCTGTGCTCACAAAAGACAGGGTCATAGCAGGGACCATGGAGGGTTACCTCTATTCTCTTTACCTGAAAAGGGGATGGGGAGATAATGTTATTGCATGGAGCTTCCAGGCTGACGGGGCCATTAATACGATGGTAGTGGTCAAGGATAAGCGAATTTATTTCGGATCGAATGGCGGCACTGTTTACTGCCTTGATGAGGAAAACGGGGAACAGGTCTGGGCGGTAACGATGCCTGATATTCACCAGGGATCAAGAAAATTTTTCAGTACGGCGTTGCTTTCCGGAGATCGTTTGTATATAGGATCTGCAAACAAACGACTTTATTGCCTGGGGATATCAGACGGGGAAATTCTATGGGAAAAGGAATTGTCGGACTGGATAAGGGCGAGGCCGGCGCTTACATCTGAGGGGATATTCGCAGCTACCGTTGACGGAAACCTTCACTGCCTTGATATGGATGGAAAACTTAAATTCACACAAGCAGTAAGTACTCATCCGGTTTATGCCGACCTGGTATCTGAGGACGGGAAATTGCTGATCACCGACAGCAATCTCTGGCTTTATTGCCTCAATGGAACAGGGGAGGAGGTATGGAAGCACAGCATTCTAAGCGCCTTTATCAATAAGGAGGGAGAGCGGATCTTTACGGATCAGCTTTCAGGAGGTACTTATTACCAGTCAAAGCCTACCTCACACAGGGGTAAGATATTTTTCGGTAATCCAGCGGGTTTCCTGTATGGGCTTGATGCTGAAAGCGGTGAGGAGATCTGGAAATTCGAAATGGGAGCCGCCATTTCAGTGGGACCTGCCTGTGAGGATGGGAAGATCTATGCCGGACAGCAGGGTGGTGAGCGTTTCTTTTACTGCCTGGATGCAGAGGACGGATCACTGATCTGGAAACAAACCCTGCCGGGAGGCTGGGTATGGGGTTCGGCGACGGTTGACGAGGGACTTGTATATGTACCTACGGTAAATGGCTATGCAGTCTGCCTGGATGGGGCTACCGGGCATATAATCTGGATGTATCCAGCAGCCAAATCTGTACCGGCAGAACCTGCCATTGACGGAGACCTCGTTTATTTCGGATCATGGAGCCGTTCACTTTATGCCTTTGATAAAAAGACCGGGGAGATTGTCTGGAAGACCATGGGAGTGGGACTCGATTCCGGTACCCTGATCGCAAAGGACGGGAAGATCTATGTTCCCCATCATGATAACATCTTCAAATATGTTGATGCAAAGACAGGCGAGGTTCTTTGCGAGGGGAACCTGAATGAGGAGGAGAAAGGGAATTATTCCAACTTTAATGCCAGTCCCGCGTTTCACAATGATAAGGCCATTTTTACCGCAAGGGTAGGAATCGAGATGCGTGGCGTACCGGTTTATAGTACTGTCTATTGTGTGGATGCAGAGACAGGTAATATTCACTGGACTTTCCCGGACGGAGGAGGATTGTCTGCCCCGGCCATTGCAAACGACAGGGTTTATATAGGTTCGGCAAATTCACCTTTTTTCTTCTGCCTGGATGAAAACACAGCAGAGGTCCACTGGATCTACAAATTGGGGAACCGGATCGAGGAATCTACCCTGTGCATCTACCGTGACAAGGTATACCTGTTGTCGGCGGACGGGTATGTCCATGCCATTGAGTAGGTTATCGCTGTCCTTTTTCAAGGAGATGATTCACGTCGGTTAATCTACCTCGGATTTCAGGTTGATCTTATTAGAACGAATGGAATAATTGTGTTGGACTGGTATAATTATGTGATTTGCGTTATTTTTATCAATCTTAAAGTATGACTGAAATACCAACTTCTGGCATAAATATTAACAGCAGGATAACCTCCCTGAAACAAAAGACATTGGACCATACAAGGTACCTGTCTCTTGAGCAGGCCCTTCTTATAACCAAGGTATACCAGGAGAATGAAAATGATCCGGTGATCATGAAACGTGCAAAAGCCCTTTCGGGATCCCTTACGAAGATGACTATAGCTATAGATCCTGAGGAGCTGATTGTGGGAAACCGGACTTCTGAAATGAGAGCAGGTGTCGTTTTTCCGGAAGCCGGGATTTCATGGCTTTCAAGGGAAATTGTAAATCTTCCAGGGAGGCCACAGGATCCTTTCCATGTAAAGCAGGAGGATATTGACATATTCCACAATGAGATTGAACCCTACTGGAAGGGGAAAACACTCGAGGATGAAATATATGATAATTACGGGGAAGAGTTAAAGGCTATTGAAAAGGTCGTAAAGATCAACCAGAAGGATCATGCACAGGGACATATATGTCCGGATGTTGAAACCTGGCTGAGATATGGCCCGGCAGGATTATTGGCAACGGCCCGGGCGGGGTTGGTAAAAGCCAGCGGAGAACAGAAGATCTTTTTTGAAGCTGTCACCCTGAGTCTTGATGCCTCCATTAAGTTCATCTTTCGTTATTCAGAACTGGCGGAAAGAATGGCAGCATCCCAGTCGGACCTGTCCGGGACTGCGTCTAAAATTAAGACTGCTGCGAAAACTGAGGCAGAGACCGATAATCTATTGGATATAGCTCTTGTCTGTAAAAACCTTGCGAATAGACCTCCACAATCCTTCAGGGAGGCTTTGCAATCCCTGTGGTTCCTGTTTGTAATTCTGCATATGGAATCAAATGCTTCTTCCTTTTCACCTGGACGAATGGATCAGTATCTTAATTCATTCCTGTCTCATGATCTGGAAGAGGGTGAGCTCGATTTGGAAACTGCCCAGGAGCTGATGGACGCCCTTTTTATTAAGTTCAATCAGATTGTGTACATGCGGAACTCGCATAGTGCAAAATATTTTGCGGGATTCCCGATAGGGTTTAATGTGACGGTTGGGGGACAATCAAAGGAAGGAAAAGATGCTACCAACCTGTTATCCTATTTAATACTTAAAGCCCAGGATCACATCGGGCTACCCCAGCCGAACCTGACAGCCAGGTTGCATAATGAATCACCGGATGAATTTATCCGGGAATGTACCCGGGTAATTGGACTTGGAAGCGGTATGCCACAGATTGTCAACGACGAAAGCATTATCCCCGCATTGATATCATCAGGGCTCGAACCGGAAGACGCCATGGATTACGTTCTAGTGGGTTGTGTTGAACTTAGCTCCCAGGGCAATTACCTTGGCTGGAGTGATGCGGCCATGTTCAACCTGGTAAAGGCCCTGGAACTTAGCCTGAACAACGGGCAATGTATGATAACAGGAGATCAGATCGGAATAAAGACAGGCACTCTGGCAGATTTTAAAAGCTATGATGAAATCGAGGAAGCATTTGCCAGACAGATAGATCATTTTACCGACCGGATGATGAAGGCTTGTGAAATTGTCGAAAGAGCCCATCAGGAACATTTACCCTCTCCATTTCTTTCCTCTGTTGTGGATGATTGCCTGGGTTTGGGAAAAGATGTTACAGCAGGAGGTGCGAAATACAACCTGTCGGGTATCCAGGCCATCCAGGTGGCAAATATTGCAGACAGTCTGGCGGTGCTGAGGCAACTGGTATTTCAGGATGAAAGTGTCGGAAAAAAAGAACTGCTGCAAGCCCTGAGAAAAAATTTCAAGGGGTTCGAAAACATCAGGTACGAATGTATCAACAAGGTCCCCAAATACGGAAACGATGAGGAATGGGTTGATTCACTGGGTGCAAAATGGGTGAAGTATTTCAGTGATAAAATCCACCAGGCTAAGAATTACAGGGGGGGGGATTATCATATGGGACTGTATACCGTTACGGCACACGTTCCCATGGGACAGAATGTTGGAGCAACTCCGGATGGGAGGAAGGCAGGAACGCCGCTTGCGGATGGAGGAATGTCACCCATGTATGGAAGGGATAAGATAGGACCGACTGCTGTTCTTAAATCAGTGTCGAAGATCCCGTCCAGGATAACAGGGAACGGCAGTTTGCTTAACATGAAATTCCTGCCATCTTTTTTTCATACGGAAGGGGACAGGGAAAAGTTTTCGACATTTCTCAAGGCTTTTGTTCGCCTACCGATTCACCATATCCAGTTCAATGTTGTTTCAAGGGAAGATTTGCTGAATGCGAAGAAAGATCCGGAAAAGTTCCGGGGATTAACGGTCAGGGTTGCAGGTTATTCGGCCTGCTTCACTGAACTGTCTGAAGATATGCAGGATGAAATCATTGCCCGAACCAGCTATGGCAGTATTGCATGATGAATCCTCTGTGGAGGATACAATTGAATAATGATTAAATAAACTAATTTATCAAAGCAATAATGAAATACCCCTGTCGCCGGAGAGCTGTTTCTGGATTTCTTTGTCAAAATGCTTTTCCTGTTGAGAGTATAGAAACTTTCTTAACGGTACAGTACTTTCAGTATTCCGGGATTCTTTCAGAGAATTGATATAATCCTGCTTGTCTTCCTTGTGAATAATTGCCGGCGTGAGACCATGGTACAGGAGAATGAAATTCATCATTAAGCGCGAAATCCTTCCATTACCGTCAGCAAAGGGATGAATTGATACCAGGCTATAATGGAAGTCAAATGCAAGATTAAAGATATCTGGCGTTTTTGATACTTTATTGACTTTGCCTTCTAGATTATCACAAAGCTCCTGAACCATTTTCTCTATCTTCTGATAGTTTGGGAAAGTCGTTGTTCCAGCGAATACTGAAACTTTGCGATATTCACCTTTGGAAGAATCAAAATTACCTGCAGCGGCAGATATAGGTGCGCCTGTATTTTTCATGACCAGGGCTGAAACCGCCTTTACAAATGCAGGAGTAACTGATCTTTTTCCATAAGGGAATGTTCAAGCGGCTTCCCTTTTGGTGTTTTTCCCTCTTCAAGCAACAGAAAGGATTCGTCTTCTGTAAGGCTTGATCCCTCTATGGCTGTGGAATTATGACTCAATGACATAAGACTGTACTTCTCCCAGTTGATAGCTTCATGAAGCCTCAGTTTCAGGAACTCAGCCCTTTTTCCTCAAATTGTCTAAGTGTTTTATCCACTTCCCCTTAAACTTTTGTTCAACACAAAGGTATTTAAAATTGTTCATTCTTTACCAACTGGATAAGTGAACAAGACAGCAAAACCTACGTGATTAAAGATTTAATCAGTGATCAAAAGAATCATGGCTAGAACCCCGACAAGTCAAAAATTAGAAAATTTTACTCTTTTAATTAGAAGGGTGAAGAGGAATTTCTAATTATCTTGCATTGTTTGAACCTTAAACTATCCCATGACAACAAATTCCAAACCTGAAAGATTGAAATCCCTTGATATTCTCAGGGGATTTGACATGTTCTGGATCACAGGCGGTTCCGCGCTTTTAGCTGCCCTTGCCGGGGCAACCAACGGACCCGTACTGGAGGCTCTTGAAGAGCAGATGCATCATGTTAAATGGTCCGGTTTCCAATTTTATGACCTGATCTTCCCCCTGTTCATGTTCATCATGGGGGTGGCCATACCCTATGCGCTGATCCCTAAAATGGAATCGGGAACACCCCAGAGAGAGCTCTATAAGAAGATTATAAAGCGGTTTGTCCTCCTTGTGGTTTTCGGGATAATCTATAATAATGCTTCTCATCAGGACTGGACTAATCCGCGTATTGCTTCTGTACTCGGACAGATCGGATTCGCCTATCTTTTTGCTGCAATAATTTTTATCAATTCAGGCTCCATTCGATCCATCGCCTTCTGGATTGCCGGGATACTGATCGTCTATGGTCTAATCCAGAACCTGATACCGGTGCCGGGCCATGGGGCGGGCGTGCTGACTGCTGACGGATCCATCAATGCTTTCCTTGACCAGCGGATAACTCCCGGGAAGTTGTATAAAGCGACCTACGATCCGGAAGGTGTTTTTAATAATATTTCTGCCATCGGTATCACTCTAATGGGGGTTTTAGCCGGACTTATACTGCGAAGCAGCAAGATTACAAATCCTTACCGGAAAGTGATTATACTGGCTGGTATGGGGATCGGCTTCCTGGTGCTTGCCTATATTTTGAGGGATTCCTATCCGGTGATTAAGAAAATATGGACCAGCACTTTTAACCTTCATGCAGGAGGCATCAG
>JAUUZM010000061.1 GCA_030589965.1 Bacteroides sp. | reverse complement strand
TAAACGTTTAAGAAATCATTTTGGAATTCAAAGACATTATACTCGGATCCCGGTTCCATGATGTCAATCAGGTGATAGGGAACGGGCCTTCCATCCACCGAATAATCAGAATAATCTTTTCCGGTACCCAAATCCATACGCCGGTAAACCTGCCTGGAATCTGCAGAAATTACCTCCCCGTCAATATGCGCCGCCAGGCAAGCAGCGAAACGGGTTTTCCCCCCTGCTGTGTGTCCCAAAACACAAACCAGGTTGTATGAATCTCCACTCTTTTTCATTCATGTAAAGTTCGTAAAATTTCTTATTAACTTTGTCCCCCGGCAAACAGGTCGATGGATAACAGGATTAACATAAAAAATAAGAAGGCGTATTTCAACTACGAGATCCTTGAGAAGCATGTAGCAGGCATGCAGCTCAAAGGAACAGAGATTAAATCAATACGCCAGGGCAAGGCAAGCCTGGGGGATTCCTATGCGTATTTTGAAAACCATGAACTTTGGATCAAGAATATGATGATCTCCGAATACGATCACAGCAGCTTTTTTAATCACGATCCCTACCGTGACAGGAAATTGCTGATGAACAGGAAGGAACTGAATAAACTTGAAAAACATACCAGAGAAAAGGGATTGACCATTGTCGTACTCAGAGTATTCGTCAACAACAAAGGCCTGGCTAAAACCGAGATCGGTCTGGCCCGTGGAAAAAAGCTTTACGACAAACGGGAAGCAATCAAGCAAAAAGACCAGAAACGGGATATGGAACGCCTTGGAAAAATGGGTTGATGGGCAGCAAATCCCCAAAATAACTACTGCGCAAAGAAGAAGTTGATTATTAAATAAACTTCATCTGTATCCATGAAGGACTGATAATCAAAGAATTCATCAATAGATATCAATAATTCATCGAAGCTCAGGTATGCATCTGAGTTAGCATCCAGCACATGGAATTTCTCATCCAGGTCGCTTAGAGACATCTGCTTCTGCTGTCCTTCAGGTGACATGTAAAGATGTAGCTCGCTTCTGGAAACTGCTTCCCGGGTAGCAAGCAAACGTATAAGTTCGGCTTCATCCATTTCCACCCCGACAGAATCTACGATCGCATACATCCATGAATCTTCCTGGTCAATGTAATCAGGAACTCCGTCAAGATCAAAGTCCAGTGGACAACCAAGCGAATCTACCTCGACACCTGCCGGTGTTTCCGGACAATTATCTGAGCCGTTTAATACCCCGTCTCCGTCATCATCTTCAAACATCAGGTAGTCGAAATCATCCAACTCAGCAAATAATAACTCCTCAGTCCGGGTCTTGGGTTCTGAAAACAGGTCAAAATGCAGGCTTACATATGAGAACATGAAATGATCATTGGCAGAATTTCCAACGATTCCCTCACCCTCAGAGCTAACATTGTCTATCAGGTCGGTGAAGCTCATATGAAAGGATGTACCCATCCTGAATTTCATCCTTGGACTAACATTAAAATCAACACCCAGGTCAAACGGAACAGCAAAACTGAACTGGCTGTAATTGCCCAGTCCATATAGATTTGCCTCCCTAAGGTCAGTTTCATAGTTCCAGTCCCTCATCAAAACCTCATTCCCTGCATCGTTAATATCCGATTCCGGAATATCCCGTATGCTGCCATCGGACCAGTAATTATAGGTCCCTTCCATCCTGGAAAGATCACCCTTGGCGGAGAACATAAATGGTTCAAATCCCACAGAAATGAATGGTTTGAGCATGGGAGACTCTTTTTTAATAAGATGTCCGAAGTTATATTCGAGGTTTATCCCGAAAGCAGTAATTCTTGAGTTAAAATTAAGGTTTCTTTCCAGCTCTGTGAAGGATCTTTCATTCCCAGAGAGTTCACCGGTCAGGAGGAAAAAATTAACCAGGAAGGTCCTCTTCTTGTCAAATGGTGGGGAGGAGATGTTTACCCTGACTCCATAGTTATTTGTCAGGAGTGTAGGATAGGTATTGCTTACATCGCCAATAAAATGCATACTTCCGGTAGCAATTCCAATAATTGGCATATAGGTAGGGTTTTCCACAGTGTACTCACGGATGAGAAGGGAGTCGAAATCGATCTCCTGGGCATTCGCCATCCTGCCAGGCAGCAGAGCCGCCAGGCAAAGGATTACCACTATGAAATACCTCTGGCTCATTAAATCATCATTTGCCTCCTGTCGCCTGAAGAGCATCCATTATATCAATCCGCCTTCCATTCCGGTAAGCAACTATGAATGCTCCCGAAATGCCTTTACTGGCGGCAGTGTTCCTGGATGTCCGGGCCTGTGAATAATTTGGGTATGAACCCACACTGTATTTGTAATATCCCTGGTGACTTTCTATCAAGACCGGTCTGGAAAAACGGAATTTTGAAAAGCTGCTGGCTGCATCCTGCAATCGCTTCGTGGCAGCAAGCTGTACCCTGAAGTAAACCCCATCTGAAACGGCCAGTAGCTGGGTCTTGGGAATACCGGATGATCCAGTCCCTGTTGTCGCCCTGGTTTCCTTAAGCACAGGTTCCTTCTTCTCTTCCACAGGCGGAGGTTTAACAAGGGTAACTTGTTTCTCTACCTTTTGAACAGGCACTGTTTCACCCTTGCTAATGGCGGCTACAACTGCTGCTGCATTTTCACTGTTCACACCAGATAGATCAATGTCCTCCTGGATTACCTTAACCTCAATGTTCCTCCCTTCCTGGATGTATGAAAGAGTCCCGTCAACAACCAGGTCATTCAGGGTCTTCCCGGCTTCGGGGATGAGCCTGTAGGAAACTTTGAAACCGGGTTCCTCGGGAAGGTTCATCCATACATATTTGGCCACACCATTCTTGAAGGTAAACAGACCGTCGGCAGATTCCATGCTCTTGGCCTCGAAACCATCGGGTATTCTTTCTTCAATCTTGGCAAATTTGTTCATCGATTTCTTGTAAACAAGTATATGTACCATGATATCGTTTCCGGTTTTGGAGGCAAATGGAAGCTGTCGGATGGCAGTAACACTAATGGATGATGCCACATCAGCCTGTTCGGCAGACATGATAGCCGCGAAATCTTTTATTTCCACCTGGTCTGCAGCGGCCACATCCGGTGAAGGCAGGATATTAACCGATTTCTTATCAATAACAATAGACCTGCGTTCATTGTTCTCAACGTAGGAGAATTCACCGAATAAGGTCAGGTTGCCTTTGAGCCGCTCCTGGACCTTCACCCTGTAGCTGATAGATAAGATGGCCTGAGCAGGCAGCTTAAGCCAGATGAAACGGACCCTCTGGTTATCAAAACTAAAATCTGCAGCACCGGAATTTTCCTGCACAGCAGTAAATCCGGCCGGCAACTCTTGCTGGAACCTGGAGAATTCTTCCAGGTTTCCTTTCTCTATTTCAACAGATACCAGGAATTCCTGTCCGGCTACCACCTCTTGTGGGACTTCCATTCGGACAGAGATTTCATTCTGCGCATGCACAGCTAATGAGCACAGCAGAAAAAGGAATATAGTGGACAATGATTTAATCATAAGATTACCAGTATTTTACATATTATGTTGTAAATATCACTATATTTTAACTACAATTCAAAAAATAAAATTAACAAAAAATATCTGGCGTAACACTTTCTTTTATAGCCACATGCGGCAAATCCTCCGGTGGGTTGCCTAAAAATTGGGACTGAGAATGTATTTTGAATAGAACTGGTCTATGTGATCTACAGCATCCCTGGCCTTATCAACAATGATAAAAAGGTCCATGTCCTCAGCACTTATATTTTTCTCCTCCTTCAGCATTACTTCCCTTACCCAGTCAATCAATCCCGTCCAGTAAGTTTTCCCAACCAGCACAATGGGAAACTTCCCGATCTTTTCAGTCTGAATCAGGGTAATAGCTTCAAAAAGTTCATCCAGAGTTCCGAATCCCCCCGGCAAAACAATAAACCCCTGTGAATATTTCATGAACATAACTTTCCTTACAAAAAAGTGATCGAAAGTAATCAGCTTATCCGGATCGATAAAAAGGTTGGCATGCTGCTCGAAAGGCAGATCAATATTGATCCCGACAGATTTTCCCTTCCCCCTCATTGCTCCCATATTGGCAGCTTCCATTATTCCTGGTCCGCCTCCGGTAATGACCCCGTACCCACTCTGTGTCAGAAGATAAGCAATTTCATCTGCCAGCTTAAAGTAGGAATTTTCAGGGGTGGTCCGGGCTGATCCGAATATTGAAACACAGGGTCCGATACGGGCCAGTTTCTCAAATCCTTCAACAAACTCTGCAAGAATCTTGAATATTCTCCACGAGTCAGATGCCTGTATATCCATCCACTCTTTTTCCTTGAATGCTTTAATGATCTTTTCTTCACTGCTCATTTGAAATCTCTTTTGATAAATGTTTGTGAATAATACCTGTCTTCTGTTTCCGCCCTGATCACATACACGCCAGGCACCAGTTCATCGAGTGTCATGCGGTATGAAAACTCCTTACCCATATTCCCCGGTTCTACTTGTTTTTGAAGTTTCCCTTCCAGATCATATACCCCCAGAGTCCATTGCCCGTTTTTCTGTGAATGAATCTCAATATTAATAAATTCTGAGGCGGGATTTGGATAGATTGAAATATTCCCTTCCGGGGAAACGGGAGCTGGACTGCTAAGTGGTGTTAATCCGGAACTAAGGAAAAGTCCCCTCCCATGCGTGGCTGCCAGAATATGTCCATCTGATTTTCTTGGACTAAGCATATCCACCCTGACATTGGGAAAATTGTCTGCCTGCACCCATTCCACAGGATCAAGCCCTATATCCATTGTATACCATATTCCCAATTCAGTTGCCAGCATGACCGATCCCGGTACACCGGGCGTATAGATGGCCCATCTGACAGGGATATCTGGCAGATTGCCGGACATATCCTTCCATTTTTCTCCCCCGTCAAGGGTTTCCCATACATGTTTCACCCCGTAATTGGAAAATGTAACCAGTATCTGATTTCCAGAGCTTCCGGTTTGTATGCATGAGATATAGGCCACAGGAAAGTCCATGCTTCCGATCTCAACAGAGTTAATATCAGATTGGGCATTATCAAGTCTGAAAAGCCTCCCGGACTGGCTACCTGCCAGCACCCGGGTATTTCCTTCTACTTTTCCAGGCACTACATGAATGGCCGAAAAAGGAAGCGTTGATCCGGTCCGGGCCGGCACCAAATCAGGGGACAAAACACTATCATTCAAAAGGTTGATTCTGAAAATACTATCCCGATACCGACCTTCAAAATCCATAGCATTTGCATAGAGGATATTATCCCCATCATCATAATCAACCGGGTTGATAAAGGTTCCTCCGATAAAATTAAAATTATAGGTTTTGCTGTGGTTTCCGTCAGTTGAATAATAATAATAGTTGAACTGAGAACAGCTGATTTGAATATTTGGTTCATTCTCATCAATAAAACAGATGGCCCCGTCACCGTATGATACCGACACATTTTTTGAGGTGGGCTCATTGGTGGTCCTGAAGGTCCCGTTATCCTGGCATCCCCCCAGGAAATATCTTTCTCCGGCATGTGGGTGAAGGGCACATGAGTAATATTGCAAAGTATTATATCCCTGGTTAATTTCCTTGAATGTGGGTGCAGGATCCCTGGAATTTGTGGCGAGGAAAACTCCCCCGTCATTTGAATTCAGCAATTCTGAACTACTTCCCGGCTTATAAACAAGACTGTGTTGGTCTGCATGAACATAAACAGGGTATTCAGGAACATACCATTTCCCAAAATTCCACCACAGGGTTTTCTGGTACCAGCTCCATCCACCATCATCCGAACGGTATAGGTCCAGTCCCCCAATCCATACAACATCCGGATTGTCGGGTTGAACAGCAGCGCACAGGGCATGCCAGGCGAGGAAGGACCATTGTCCCTCCGCCTCACCTTCATAGGGAGGCGGCATTGGGATCTGCTGCCATGATTCCCCGGCATCACTTGATTTGATGATCATAACCCCTCTTGAGTAAATAAATCCGTTTCTCGGATCGGCAGCTCCCCCGGCAAGAATTGCATAGAGACGGTTTGAATCTGAAGGGGCTGAGGCAAGGATAACCCTGCCCGGAATATTATTAACAGTCCTGGCCTCAATAAGGGGCACATAATAATCCATTACCGTCCACTCTGTCCCATTATCAGAGCGAAGTATCCTACCTCCTCCTTTCTGAAAAACATTTCGCATGCACCCGATGAATAGCCTGCCCGCAGAGGTAATCTCGATATGAGCCGGGGTATAGGGTGTGTTTTCTCCTGGAATATCTGGTAAGACCTGTGTCCAGCTACCCCCAGCATCATCCGAGCGGTATAATCCGTCATGTGGCTTTGAAGTATGGGTTTCACCTTTATATATTCCGGATGCAACCCCGGCATAAATAACTGACTTTCCTGATTCATTTCTGACCGCAATATCAGTTACATATTCAAAGTCCTCTGTGGATGCAAGTAATTCCCAGTTCTTGCCCTTATTACTTGACTTCCAGATGCCTGAACCACGACCTGAAGATTCCCTGTAAATATGAACGGCGGTTTGCCCCTCTCCTGTGCCAACATAGAAAACCGCTGGATCATTAGGATCGTAAGCGATACAACTGACAGCGAGGCTGGGCCAGAAATCATCTACTCTCTGCCAGGTATCATCCCCCTTTATATCTTCTCTGTACCATAATCCACCCGTTACGGATCCTGCCCAGACTTTCCTATGCTCCGGGTCCGTGGGATCGTACATAATTGCACGTGTGCGCCCCCCCGTATTTGAGGGGATTTCCTCCCAATCAAAGGCATCACCAGATTTAAGCCTCCCTCTTGAGAACTCTGATTCAATATTTTTGACAGCCATTAGCCAGGCCTTTTCGGGGATCTTCTGAGTCTCAGGATCCATTGTCATAATATAATCCCGAAAACCTGCATATTCCGGTCCCTCTGCCCGGTCTTCCTTATGGGGATCCCTCGAACCATGATTCTCATTACTACCATTACTCACATTACTCCCCTCAAAATCAGAATATTTTAACTCAGCAGAATGGGAAAGGAGGTTTTTTTCATAAGCCCCTCTGGCTGATGAGTGAAGATTCCTTTCCCTAATCCATAATCCTCCAAGACAGAGGATAAGAATGACAGAAAAGATTATTACAATCTTCAGCTTCCTTCTCATGATTATACTCTTAAGTGCTGAGTTCAAGTTAGGAAAAAACTGGCATAAAATATCAAGAATTCCCTGTGGATCCCCGTTTTAACTCTTCCCTGAGAAAACCAGCGGTATAACTTGTTTTGCATTTTGAGATCTGCTCCGGTGTTCCCGTACACATTATTTCCCCTCCCCTGAATCCGCCTTCTTTGCCCAGATCGATAATATAATCAGCGACTTTAATAACATCCATGTTATGTTCAATCACAATAACCGTATTACCCCTGTCAACCAGCTTATTGAGTACTTCAAGCAGGATGCGGATATCATCAAAGTGTAGTCCGGTTGTAGGTTCATCTAGTATATACAAGGTTTTACCGGTATCCTTCTTGGCCAGTTCTGCGGCCAGTTTAACACGCTGGGATTCCCCCCCCGAGAGAGTTGTCGAGGGCTGGCCCAGGGTAATATATCCAAGTCCAACATCCTGGATGGTTTTCAGCTTATTAGATATGGGAGGTATATGCTGAAAAAAATCTACCGCCCTGTTAATGGTAAAATCAAGCACGTCACTAATGGAAAATCCCTTGTATTTTACTTCCAGGGTCTCACGGTTGTATCTTCTTCCAGAGCATTCCTTGCACTGTACATAAACATCCGGAAGAAAGTTCATCTCTATAGTCGCAAGACCTGCTCCTTTACATACCTCGCAGCGCCCCCCGGTAACATTGAATGAAAACCTTCCGGCTTTGTATCCCCGGATCTTAGCTTCTGAAGTCTGCTCATATAATTTTCTGATATCTGAAAAGACTCCGGTATAGGTTGCCGGGTTGGATCTGGGAGTTCTACCCAGGGGGGACTGGTTAACCTCAATTACCTTGTCCACATCTTCAATCCCTTTAAAACGCTTGTACGGCAATGGTTCCTTAACAGAACGATAAAATTTCTGGCTCAGGATGGGATGCAGTGTTTCATTCACCAGAGTGGACTTACCACTGCCGGAAACACCGGTCACACATATAAAGAGTCCAAGAGGAAAATGCACATTGACATCTTTCAGGTTATTTCCTTTAGCTCCTGTGATCAACAGCTTTGCGCCGTTCCCGTTTCGCCTCTGTGCCGGTACAGGAATGAACTTCCTATCCGAAAGGTATTCGGTAGTGAGGGTAGATTTTAATGCTATTTCTTCCGGAGTGCCACTGGCTACAACCTCTCCTCCATGCCTTCCGGCCCCCGGACCAAGATCAAGAATGTGATCTGCAGAGAGGATCATCTCCCTGTCATGTTCCACCACGATAATTGAATTGCCCGCGTCGCGCAATTCCTTCAGAGCTGAGATAAGTTTCAGATTGTCCTTCTGATGCAGGCCTATGCTGGGCTCATCAAGAATATATAATACATTGACCAGTTGGGATCCAATCTGGGTGGCCAGGCGGATTCTTTGGCTTTCACCCCCGGACAAGCTGCGTGCTGAACGGTTGAGCGACAGGTAATCCAGTCCAACATCAAGCAAAAACCCAAGTCTCCCCCTGATCTCTTTAAGTATGTCCCTGCCAATGGTTTGCTGCCGCTTACTTAGACGTTCTTCAATATCCTTAAACCAGGCAGTCAATTCAATGATATCCATCCTGGCCAGTTCGGCGATATTTTTTCCGTCCACCTTAAAATGAAGGGATTCCATATTCAAACGAGCACCCTCGCATTCCGGACACACGACCTTGCGTATGTATTGATCAGCCTGTTTCTGTGCCCTCTTTCCAGATCCCTCACTGGCAATATTATTATAGATGTAATTAACTATACCATCAAAACTCAGGAAATAATTAGCGGATGTCCCCAGAGGGGTATTCTGCAATTTAAAGGACTCATCAGATCCGTTTAGAATCTTATTAAGGGCTTCTTTGGGAATCTTTGATATCGGGGTCTCAAGGGTAAAACCATATTTATCAGCTATGGCTTCCAGTTGCCAGAAGATCAGGGCATTCCTGTATGGACCCAGGGGTTCGATACCTCCCGATTTAATGCTTTTACTGTTGTCAGGAATAATTTTCTTCAGATCCACCTCAGATACTTCCCCCAGGCCATTACATCGGCTACAAGCCCCATGCGGGGAGTTAAAAGAAAAGCTGTGTGGAGCAGGTTCATTATAGGAAATGCCGCTGCTTGGACACATTAACTGCCGACTGTAAAACCTGGATGTATTTTTATCGCTGTCCCAGACCATCATTATTCCCTTGCCCTGCTGCATTGCCAGGGAAATGGATTCTCTGAGCCGTTTGGTATCATCTCCAATACTCAGTTTATCCACAACCACTTCAATATCATGAGTTTTGTACCGGTCCACCCTGAGTCCATGGCTCAACTCAGTCAGTTTCCCGTCTATTCTTGCATACAAAAATCCCTTCCTCCTGAATTGCTCAAACAGCTCCCGGTAATGACCTTTGCGCCCTTTTACCATGGGCGACAACATCATCACTCTCCGGTCCTTATACTCCTCCTTAATAAGTTGCAGGATCTGCTCATCCGTATACTTTACCATTTTCTCCCCGGTAACATGCGAATAGGCATCAGAGGCTCGGGCATAGAGTAGTCTCAGGAAGTCATAGATTTCAGTAATTGTTCCAACGGTGGATCGTGGATTCCGATTGGTGGATTTCTGCTCGATGGATATTACCGGACTGAGACCTGTGATTTTATCTACATCCGGCCGTTCCATGCTTCCGAGAAATTGCCGGGCATATGCAGACATGGTCTCCATATACCTTCTTTGTCCCTCTGCATAAATGGTATCAAACGCCAGTGAAGATTTCCCACTTCCGCTTAAACCCGTAATAACAGTAAGCCGGTTCCTTGGGATTTCAACATCAATATTCTTCAGATTATGAACCCTGGCACCCAGTACGCGGATGAACTTGTCATCCTCAATAAATTCTTTATTATTCATTAAATTCACGGTACCCCTTTTGGGGGATGGATACATAATAAATTTTTCCCTTGGAATTGCTCAGTTTATTATCCCTAAGCCATGGATTAAAAATCTTAAGCACCTTGTAATTAATGTCATATCTTCCGGCAAATTCAGCAAAATCTTCAACAGGACCATCCACCGTCACTTTATAGGTGGGTATTTGCTGATATAAATCCTTCTTCTCATATTCGAATCCATATTCCACGGGATTTTCCATAATAAGTTTCAGAGCAAGCAGCCGGTAAATATACCTGCCGGTTTCCTCATTCAGAAGAAGATCATAGTAATACTTCTCATCCTGCCTGTTTACCTGCCTGTTGAGTCCGGTGCGCCCAACATTATAGCTTGCGGCTGACATAGTCCAGTTATCATAAAGTCCATATGAATGATTCAGAAATTTACAGGCTGCCTCGGTGGCTTTCTCAAGATGATAGCGCTCATCAATTTCATCATTCACTTCTAATCCCATTTCCACAGCAGTAGCTTTCCTAAATTGCCAGAATCCTACCGCTTTTGCAGGTGACACCAGGTCCATCAGATCGGACTCTGCAACACTCAGATACTTAAAATCTTCCGGGATACCATTTTCTTTCAGGATCTTCTCAATTACCGGGAAGTACCGATGGGCCCGTTTCATCAGCAAAAGAGTATGAGACTGCCAGTAAGAATTTACCAATAATTCTCTTTCCAGGCCTTCCTTTACATCAAAATTCTCCAGGGGGGCCCTTTCACCGGCAAAACTGACCTCATCTGGAATAGGAACAGATGTAATCATATATTTTTCCCGTTCAAGTGATGATTCCTCTGTACCTGGCTGTTCCGTCGCACGGATAAATAATAGCAGCAGGACTGCTGCCACACTGATTAGACCGAATATCGACAATACGGTTCTTTCCTTTCCTGATCTGCTCATTATTTCGGGTAATTATAAAAAACACAAAAATACGGATTTTTTATCGAAAAAATAAGAGATCTAAGTCCGAAATTAACAGGCAAGCTATCGAATCGCATATCCTGTCTGAAATCTTTTCAGCCAGTCTTTATGAGACCCTTTCGGGGGAAGGAGATCCTGAATCAACCCTTATCTTTTTTTAATCCTTCGAAGAAGTCTAGAATGAATAAGAAATTCCGGTAAAGAATCCGATTGAGTAAGGATGAGAACTGAGGCC
>JAUUZM010000111.1 GCA_030589965.1 Bacteroides sp. | reverse complement strand
GTTGAGTTAGCTCCTCCCAACAAAAGCTTTGCCCTGATACCAAACGACATTTCATCGTCCAGGTTGTAAGACGCTCCGATAGCCACTTCATGAAAATATTTGAGGTTCTGAGCAAGATTACTAAAATTAAAATCATTTTGGTTCAAATTTCCACCTATCATAAATTCTGCCATATCTCTTGAAAATGATAAGCCCTGAATCACACGTTCAGTAATATCAAAGGTGAAAAAGAAATCCTCTTTTCTCCAGCCGAAAGAAATAAGATTTGCAGCTACTTCAGCCCTGATAAGATTAACATCCATAAGGGCATCCCTGAATTTTTGCTTGTTCCCATCCGGGTGCAGAAATGTTATGTACTTTTTCTTAGAGCTATCCCATTCAAAAATATCACCGTAACTCAGGGAGTTTGATTCCACTTCAAATCTAAGAGGACCTACCAAAGGCATTGCCAGGTAACCGTTACAGCTCGGTTGAAAGGCCGGATTTAACTGGTTGGCCTGGGGTACTCCGAACATATGGTAGTAGGTATTACCGAACTGGGCAGAGGCTTGTGGCCATGACAGCAACAATGCAAAGCATGCAGCCAGGGTAATTCTTATCAGGTTTTGCTTAGGCATATTAGGTCTGTGTTATTTTCGTGTCTTATTCAGATTCAAGGATGAGATTTAATTTCAAGCGGGTCTTCAGTTTAAAGTCAAGATAATCTCCGGAATGGAATTTAACATCTCTGTTTTGACTATCATAGGTATCAACATAGGCTTTCATCAGTATCTTGTTTGCATCCAGTATATTCTCAATCTGAGATCTGGATAGTTCCACCCTTGTAAGTTTTTCTGTAGCTCCAGTGACTTTACCATTTGCATCTACTTCGCCTGAACGGAATATATAATTGTCATCACCAAAGAGAGAATCCACTCTCAGCCAGTTCCGGGTGGTATCAACAAAATAAACCTGTATCCCAAGATCGATAGGCATATGATTTTTGGTTACCATTTCTATGCGCATGGAATCAATATCATCTGGACCGAAATCAGAATCCTCGTTCTCCGAAAACAGGTCAAAATCAAATGTATCCCCCAGAACAACATCCTCGATCCTCAGGTCAAGTGGGATAAGTCCCTCTAAACTTATAGCAAGCCTACTGTCATCAAACACAAAATTATCCTGAACTCCATCTGGATTTGCCTTTACGCCAACTGAATACTGAAAACCAACCAGATCAGTTGTCGCTGCCAGGTGAATGGTGCTATTGTTCTTGTCTAAGAGGGTTTCACTTTGAATTGATTCCCCAACCTGTGAAATTGTGGGAGCGTTAATCTTTATGGGATTTGCACTCGGGTCTATGGTAATGGCCGTCCCGGTTCCATCCTTATAATGAGCCTCAAGATCATGCACATCGATTGCAAATGGCACTCCCATTGTGTTATCTATCATAATGTGAAGCTGCGGATCGGCTAGTTTAATAGTCCCCTCAAAGTTTCCTTCCAGCAGGTCGAATTCAAGCTCAGCCTTATCAATCAGTAAGGTATCCATGCCGCCAATGTACCCGTAAGCACCCTCGAACTCAAGGTTATGAAATGAATTTATGATCTGTAGTTCTTCTGAGACAAGGATATCGTTCCCGGAATTGATCAGATCAAAAACAAACAGGATGTCAAGGTGAGTGGAATCATCGTTATTCAGCAGATGGATAGTGCTCCCTTCCATTGGAATCGGAATTGTTTGTTCAAATGTTCCGGATGGATCACTAATTACAATGGAGGTATCGTACATCTCTCCATTAATTACCACATGATCAGAGCTGATATTCAGAACACCTTCGTGCTTTATGGTAGAGCGAACATAGATTCGCATCTCTCCTCCTTTTACATGAACGCTGTCAAGCCGCTCCTCACCAGTACGTTGAAATTCGAACCTCTTATTCTGTTCGAAACGCAAGGTATCACCGAGAGGTCCAAGCCATGCTCCTGAAATATTTGAATCTACCCTGAAGAAGACCTGTATAAATTCCTGATCCGGGATCTTCAGCATATCAGGAGCTGTCAAAACAGTATCCTTCGAATAGGATGCCCAGAGAAGATTATTATCATCGGCGTAGACATATCCCGTTGTGTCATACTGCTCAAGAAGATCTTCCAGGCTCAGATTTCCAAAGATAAGAGGGCCTTCAAAACCACCTTCCCATTGTATAGTAGTATCGTATTCAGATCTTAGAAAGTCATCATTGCAGGATACCCCTACAATTCCGAGAATAAGGATCAATGTATATGGTAAAATTTTCTTTGTAATCATATTCTTTGGCTTTAAAGATCTTTATTGTACGGAATAGTTATATAAAAAGTTTTCATCACTGCCAACAATCAGGTTAAACTTGGAAACAGTCTTGTTTATTACACCTATACTGAAGGGAGTAGAACCCATTAAAGGGAAGCCCTTATATAAACTCCCGTCATTATTGACCAGGAATAATTCATTTCGTTTTTCCGAGACCAATCCGATCTTTTTATTACCATATGAAAACTGGTAAATGACAGGTGGGCGGCTGATCGGTGATTTAAAGGATTGAGAGAATTTTTTTGCTCCGTTATGGTTGAAAACCTTGAGTTCCTTCCCATCAATGAAAATATATTCCCTGCGTCCACTGCCATCAATGTCACTGTATTCAAAATAATGTTTCCCGGAATAGGTCCCCATATCAACCGATTCAACACTGCCGTCGAAATAAATAAATCGAACTCCTCCCAGTGAATCAGTCATTGCCAGGCGTGGCTTTATGCCTGTGGTATTGCTTTCAAGTATTATATTGGCGTTGGGAGCCACAGGGAAGTGTTTATTAACACTGACCCTTGATTCACCTCTCCGATTAAGGATATATGTAGTAAAATGATCTGCAAATACAATGTAATCCTTGCTCCCCACACGGAAATGCTTCAGGCTCATTTTAACCTTTCCCTCCGACTTCAATACATTCCATCCTTTAATCAGGCTGCCTGACTTATCGTAAAGGTAAATCCCCCTGTCTTCTCCAGCCAAAGCGATCCTGTAATCCAGACTTTTTTCATAATCAAACAGGGCCATTCCATTGGTTGCAGGGGTACGAAGATTAACGGGAAACCGCTCCACATAATTCCCATTCCGGTCAAGCAAATGAAGCTGTTCTCTTGTGTTAAACATGAGTTGCAACTTCCCATTTTTATAGAAATCGACCTGATGAACATCCCCAAGAATTCTACCTCCAATTTTCTGTTTCCAGAGTATCCTGCCTGAATTATTAAG
Organism: Bacteroides sp.; assembly: GCA_030589965.1. Classification (GTDB taxonomy): domain Bacteria; phylum Bacteroidota; class Bacteroidia; order Bacteroidales; family SM23-62; genus SM23-62. Next base: position 5,488 of record JAUUZM010000111.1, on the reverse strand, counting down.
CAGGTATATTGTATTCCCGGCATCCTGGACAAAAATCTCATTTTCGCCTGTATAGTGATTGGTCACCAGTCTGGGCTTTGAGACAACCTGTTCATCAAGCCTGCTCTCCCAGACAGTTTCGGCCTCATTCCTCATATCCGGGGTATATTTCAAAATGATGTTGTTATATGCAAGGTCATTTTCTGAGGTAATCTGGTAAGCAAAAGCCTGGAATTTTGAAAAATGTGCTTCTTCCTTTTTGAATTTTTCTACCAGATCTTTCCTCAGGTACCTTTCCATAAGCTTTTCTGAGGCAGGAATATTCAGATAGCAATACAGGTTGGAACGTGTAGCTAAATATTCGGAAAATTTGTGGAAATCCAGATCAGAGCTCAGGTTGTTGCCAAGCTGATTGGCATGTATATACTTGGAAAGCGCCGGCACAGAATTTCCGAAAATCAGGTAATTATCATAGAAAACACAATATTGACTATTGACTCCAGAGAACATCTTCCCAAACAATTTGCCTGGGAGATTAGGAACAGGAATCTGGTAGAAGGTATATTTAACATCGTTATTTATAGGCTGTTCGTGTATAAGTGAGGAGAGAGAGATGCCATTTGTCTCAGCGATAATACCAAGAAATTCCAGCAGTTTTTCCCTGGCCAGGCTCTGGCTTTTCGTATTGCAGATAACATAGGCATTTTCATCCCAACCAAAATTTCTTACATCGGTGAGAACAAGAGCAACTTGCCTGTCCATAACAGGAAGGAATATCTTATCTACATCTATTTTGTATTTTTTATTAAGTCCCCGTAAATCCCTTAGGTAAGCCCTGCCATTCCCATGTATCTCCAGGTGCTCAATGTAATCTTCTTTGAATCCAACAAAATCATCCAGTCCAATGGCAATAAAAGCGGCCATATTTTCCGGAACAACAAGTTCAATATCCAGTCTCTGGGGCTGGTGTTTGAGAAAAATACTTAGTAAATCCTCTGAGTCCGGACTTGAATATGTGAACCCATTTAAAAGAACGGCATCCGGCCGGATATTAACATCCATTTCAGACCACTCGGCGAAATGGACGAATTTTGACACCCATTCAGTGTATCTGCTATTAAAAAGTTGCGAAGCAACTCCTGGTATTGTCTTGTAATCCAGATATACATTCCCTTCTACATTTCTGCCAGCTGTCCTGGCCACCTCACTGAAACCAGGCTCGTCAGCCACTCCCTGATTCTGTTCTATCTGCCTTATTGCCTCCTCAAGTAAAATTGATGAACGGCTTAGTAGAAATAATCCATGAGAAAAGGTAAATGAAAAATTTTCATGCTGACCTGGAAATACCGCGTCATAAACCCTAATTTCATTATATCGGCGATTTGATAAACTTGCCCCATCCGGAAGCTGCTCCTGTATAAACTGAAGGACTTGTTTATCATTTCCGGCGTTTTCTAAGGGGTAATACATTATGAACTCAAAATTGTCTCGTCCGGACTTATGAAAAGAAAAAGATATTTCCGATTCCTTATACAATTCAGCAATTTCCTTCTCCTCCAATAGCAAAGAATCCAGAAATTCAATGGTCTGCTGGAATTTCCCGATCACCTTCAGGGCTCCCAATTCCTGCCAAATTTTGTTTCTGGACATCTCATCGCGGACGAATCCTGTAAAATCATGAGTAGTAATAAATATCGCCGCATCGGTGGGAACTGCCTGAATTACATCGACTTTCTGGATATTACCCCGGCGCAATTCAAGGAATGCATAGGCCAGGACTCCCAACAGGATAACTGCCACTGTCCAGAATAATACCTTTCTTATCATTTTCATTCAATTACTGAATCTCGCCCAATAATATAAAAAATATACTTGCAGCTGAGCCCTTGCTCACGTTGGTTTTCAATACTCCACTGTTTATATCTTCCTATTCCAAACCGGATTGACAATCCGAAGGATGACAAATATTGGATGAAACTTATTTAAAATCCAGTTCAGGCAAATTAGATGAAGGTTTGGAATAGTTTTTGATAGTAATAAGGTTTGTCCATTTTTTTAGCCAGATGGTCCCAACCAATCATTTTATCACGATCCTTATTATCGTTTTGCTGGGCATTCAGTCAATTGAAGCTCAGTATGTTATTGTTTTCGACGAATCTAATGGAGAACCTGTTGAACGGGTAGCTCTGTTCAACCAGGATAAATCAGTATCAATCCTTACTGATGATTTCGGAAAGGCTGATATCCAGTCCTTTGCAAATAACGATAGTATATATTTCCAGCACCCCACCTATGTACTTGTTGGATTCCGGAAACATGAGCTGGTTTATGGTAATAGCAAAGTATACTTGAGAAAAAGGAATATTCTGATCGAGGAATTCGTGATTTCAGCAAATAAGGTAAGGGAAACCAGCAGAGAAATTCCTTACATGATAAACGTATTGGAACCTGAGCAATTAAACACAAGCGGATTCCAAACCGGAGCAGATATTCTACAGAGTACAGGTAATGTTATGGTACAGAAAAGCCAGGGTGGTGGAGGCAGTCCAATTTTAAGAGGATTTGAAGCCAATAAAATTCTACTTGTTGTGGATGGAGTCAGAATGAATAATGCAATCTATCGAAGTGGCCATCTTCAGAACTCAATTACCATTGACAATAACATTCTCGAAAGGGTAGAGGTCCTTTTCGGACCCTCGAGCATAATATATGGTAGCGATGCCCTGGGAGGAGTTGTCCACTATTATACCAGAAACCCGGAATTCAATCATAAACAACTTGGCCTGTACACTCAGTTTTCCACTGCAAATGATGGTAAGATCCTTCATGCAGACTTCAGTATTGGTGGGAAGAAAATCGCCAATATGACCAGCGTAACATTTAAAGATTTCGGAGATACAAAAAGTGGGGGAAACAGGCCTTCTTCAATAGAGGACTGGGGACTTCTGCATCATTATGTCAGACCTGTAGGAGGAAGAGACTCAATGATTTCAAATCCCGACCCCTCTGTTCAGAAAAACTCCGGTTACCGGCAGTATGATATTGTTAGTAAAACCAGGTATTCTCCAAATTCCTGGCTGGATTTATCACTCAACTTTCAACTTTCAAATTCCTCTGATATTGATCGATTCGACCAGCTCAATGACTACGATGACAATAACCTGAAATATGCAGAGTGGTATTACGGTCCACAAACACGATTCCTTACATCTGTACAGGGAGCATTTAAAAACTACAATCCTTTATATACAACCGGAACTGCAACAATTGCCTTTCAAAGGTTAACAGAGGACCGGATTACCCGGAAGTTCAGGGTGGAGGATAAATTATTCCAGGAGGAGGATGTATACGTGTATAGCGGAAATTTTGATTTCACAAAATTACTAAAGGACAGGCAGCGACTCTACTATGGATTGGAAATCACACATAATGATGTTCATTCAACTGCACGATACGAGAATATTCGAACCGGTAACCTTCAGCCGGCACTAACAAGATATCCTGAAGGTGGGAGCCATACGAATTCTGTTTCCCTATATGGAAACTATAAAAAGATTCTTTCCGATAAGTTGGTTTTTAATGGGGGACTACGGCTTCACTATGGTTTTCTGAAAAGTAAGTTCACCGACACCAATCTGCCCTATGATGAAATCCGGATTAATAAAGGAGCCATTACTGGTTCGGTAAGTCTTGTTTATACTCCAGCACCTACCTGGCAGTATGATTTCATTCTTGCAACAGGTTTCCGGAATCCCAATGTAGATGATTATGGGAAGGTCAGGGCTAAAGGAGATTATGTAACAGTTCCCAACCAAAACCTTCGACCTGAATACACATACAATGCTGAGATAGGAATCAGCAAAACCATTCCGGGAATAGCAAAATTCAGCGGATCAGTATACTTTACCTATCTGACAAATGCTATTGTCCGGACTGATCACACCATAAACGGATCTGATACACTTCTTTATGACGGTGATTATTACAAGATCATTACCAATTCCAACTCCAGCCTTGCAACCATTCAGGGCTTGTCCGTCAATGTAAACTCGGACCTGTCAGGTAATTTTCATTTTATGGGGACCTTTAATTACCTAAAAGGAAATGATATTACCAATGATGTACCACTTGGACATATCCCTCCCGTTTTTGGACGTATCTCCGTAAGCCATCAGCTTAAGAACCTTAATTTTGGGAAACCCTCTTCCGGATTTACCAATGAGATCTTCCTGCATTACAGTGGTAGAAAATATTGGTCCGATATGAGTCCCTTGGGGGAAGATAATGAAGATGAAGCTATTGCAGGTACTGGTTACCCCTCCTGGTATACCATTAATCTTCGGTCTCATTACCAGATAAATGAACGATTTACTGTTCAGCTAGCCATTGAGAATCTTTTTGACCGGTTTTATAAATCATTCGCTTCCGGAATTGCTGCACCTGGAAGGAACCTTATTCTCACTTTGCGTGCAACTATCTAAGTTGTATTCCCTGCTTTTTCTTAATTTTAGTTCTTATCAAATAATTGACAATGATCAATCCCAGGATTCATGATAGCTGGAAGGAACTCTTAATCGAGGAGTTCAATCAGCCGTACTTTTCTGCTTTGAAAAATTTTTTAGTTGAGGAAATGAACACTCATGTGGTATATCCCCCGGGGAAAAAGATATTTTCTGCTTTAGACAGGACTCCGTATGACAAGGTCAAAGTTGTTATTCTTGGTCAGGACCCTTACCATGGAAAGGGACAGGCCCATGGACTTTGCTTTTCAGTTCCTCCGGGAATCACCTCTCCTCCATCTCTTGTAAACATCTTCAAGGAGTTACATAATGATCTGGGAGTACCCATCCCATCCCATGGTAATCTTGAACCCTGGGCAGACCAGGGTGTATTACTGCTAAATGCCACTCTGACTGTAAGGGCCAGGCAGGCCGGGTCTCACCAGAACAAAGGATGGGAAAATTTTACGGATGCGGTTATCCAGAAGCTTTCTGAAACCAGAGAGGGTCTTGTATTCATTCTCTGGGGAAGATATGCCCAGGCCAAAGAGAACCTTATTGATCCGGACAAACACCATATCCTTAAAGCAGCCCACCCATCACCCTTCTCTGCACATTCAGGCTTCTTTGGATGCAAGCATTTCTCAAAAACAAATGAGATTCTCCAAAGCAAGGGGATTGAACCACTAACCTGGGATCTTAGTTGACATTCAGATAACTTTAATATTCAGGTCTTACGTGAAAATGAGATCCTGGCTAAAGCTACCCGGGTTATTCTGGTTTCCGGATCATCGTCAACAACATCTTAAACCTCTCCTCTGCTTTCACCGCATGAGGAATATTTGCAGGCATTATTATGGATTCCCCATTTTCAAGGGCGTACTCCAATCCGGCTATAAATATTTTAGCATTCCCGTCTATAACCTGGATCAGGGCATCAAAGGGAGCCGTATGTTCACTTAATTCCTGTCCGGCGTCAAACGCAAACAGTGAAACATTTCCGCCAGATT
>JAUUZM010000024.1 GCA_030589965.1 Bacteroides sp. | reverse complement strand
CGAAAAGGGTGAATTTGAGCTGATCCCCCGGGTCGGATCCCAGATTATTCTATTTGGCAGTGCAGATCAAATGGAAGATAAATTTTTTAAACTGGAAACCCTGTACAAGGAAGGATTTACCCACACAGGTTGGAACCAATATGAAATAATCAATTTGAAATATAAAAACCAGGTTATTTGTACAAAACGATAATATCATGGCAAAAAAAGAACATCTTCTGGCAGCGGTGGACATTGGAACAACCAAGATCGTTGCTATTGTAGGCAAACAAACAGAGAATCGCAAGCTCGAAATCCTAGGGATGCACAAAACCGCTTCGAAAGGAGTTAAAAGGGGTGTGGTGTTGAACATTGAGGAGACGGTAAATGCAATCAATACCGCTGTAACCGAAGTGAAAAAACAAACCGGTATGAATTTCAAGGATGTATTTGTCGGAATCGCCGGTCAGCACATTAAGTCTGTCCGGAACCGTGGATACTTCAACAGGGATTCCTATGATGATGAGATCACAAAAGATGACATTCAACGTCTGATCGATGATATGTATAAAATTCCCATAGACGCGGGCGAGGAAATTATTCATGTTCTTCCCCAGAACTTCATCGTGGATAGCGAAACGGGAGTTAAGAACCCGGTAGGGATGTCCGGTAAAAGACTGGAGGGCAATTTCCATATTGTAATCGGACAGATAGCATCGGCAAAAAACATCTCCAAATGTATCAACCGGGTTGGTCTTAATGTGGAGGAACTCATACTTGAGCCTCTCGCATCATCTGAAGCGGTTCTTACCGAGGATGAAAAGGAAGCCGGTGTAGCCCTGGTGGATATTGGGGGAGGAACCACAGATATCGCCGTGTATTATGATGATATTATTCGGCATACCGCAGTGATTCCCTTTGGGGGAAATGTTATTACAAAAGATATTAAAGAGGGATGCTCCATTCTTGGCAGGCAGGCAGAATCACTCAAAATTTCCTTTGGTTCAGCCCTGGGGGATCTCGCACAGGAAGACAAGATTGTTACCATACCGGGAATAAGCGGAAGGGACCCCAAGGAAATATCCTTTAAAAGCCTTGCCTATATTATACAATCCAGGATGGAAGAGATCATAGAAGCGGCAATGTTTGAGATCGAAAGCTCCGGGGTCCTTGATAAACTCAGTGCAGGAATTGTATTCACAGGAGGAGGGGCATTGTTAAGACATCTGCCTCAGCTGGTGAAATTCAAGACTGGACTGGATGTAAGAATCGGTTACCCGGTCGAACAACTGGCAACTGAAAGTATAGAAGAGGTCAACCAGCCTATGTATTCAACAAGTGTGGGGCTTCTGCTGAAAGGATACGAAAACAAGAGGAAAGTTTCCATTGACAAGTCAAATGAACTCCTGGGAGAAAAAGAAACTCCTGCAGAGGACCCAGAAGTAAAAGTAATAGATAGTAAGCCAAAACTGGGGTTATTGTCCGGTTTGAAAGACAAAATCAATGATATTTTCGAAGAGAATGATACTTCAATGTAAAACTAAGATATTATGGCTGAAGAATTAATGAATTTTGAGCTCCCTGTTAACAAATCCAGCCTTATTAAGGTGCTGGGTGTTGGGGGCGGCGGCGGCAACGCAGTTAACCATATGTGGAAGCAGGGAATCAGAGATGTAGATTTCCTTGTTTGTAATACCGATGCACAGGCATTAACACATTCCCCCGTGCCGGTCAGAATTCAGTTGGGTGAATCACTGACAGAGGGAAGGGGTGCCGGAAGTAAGCCTGATGTTGGCAGGCAGGCAGCTATTGAGAACCTTGAAGATGTTACGGAAGTTCTCGGAGGGGCCACCAAAATGATCTTTATCACCGCAGGAATGGGTGGAGGTACCGGGACCGGAGCTGCCCCTGTGATCGCAAAAGCCACAAGGGAGATGGGCATATTGACCGTTGGAATTGTGACAATCCCTTTCCGGTTTGAAGGCCAGCAGAGGATAAATCAGGCCATTGAGGGGATTAACCAGTTAAAGGAACACGTTGATTCACTTCTGGTAATTAATAATGAGAAGCTCAGGGAGATTTACGGTGACCTGAAACTCTCGGAAGCCTTTGCTAAAGCAGATGATGTGCTGGCCATAGCTGCCAAGGGCATCGCCGAAATTATAACAGTGCCTGGTTACATCAATGTTGATTTTGCCGATGTGGAAACTGTAATGAAGGACAGCGGTGTAGCCATCCTGGGAACCGGTATCGCTTCCGGAGAAGATCGTGCCGTTAAAGCTATGGATGCCGCCCTTGCCTCACCCCTGCTGAATAATAATGATATTACCGGGGCTGATAATATCCTGCTGAACATTACCTCCGGGGAGGATGAGGTCAGTATGGATGAGATTGGTGAGATCACTGATTATATAAGTCATTCGGCTGCAAAAAATGCCCATATTATTTGGGGAACAGGACAGGATAAAAACCTGGGCTCAACAATTTCAGTTACAATCATTGCAACCGGGTTCGAGGCAACGAGCATACCGGAACTTTACATTAAGAAGATAAAGGCAGATAAAATAAAACTTTCCGAACCATCAGAAGTGAAACAGGATGATGTTTTTCCATCCTCAACCCCTTCAGATTTTACTCCGCCTGAGCGATCGAATGTTCAGAGAACCTTTGAATTCGATGTTGGTGATGATCAGCTTCAGTTTCTTGTTAGTGATGGAGACGATGCAAATCCCTCATTAAGGTCGGCTACAGGCCCGAAAAAATCCAAGGAACTTGCGGAACGGGTTAAAAAATTACGGAAATCCCATGAGCAGGTAAAGGAGCAGCTTTATAACAAGGCCAACAGTAACGAGTCCATTGATGAGTTAGAGAATGAACCTGCCTACATCAGGAAGAAGATCAAGATTGAAGATGCCAAGCCCTCAGAAGAATCCAGGATCTCTAAGTACAGCCTTTCGGAGGATGAAGACAAAAATTCAAAGTTGCGGGAGGACAATGCCTACCTCCATGATAACGTGGACTAGAAGAACCTGGCACGGTTGTCTTTGATATCAGCAGCTTCCCGAAGCGCATTAAAGGCTTCAAAATTTGCCTGGGATTCCCTCTGGGTTGTCATTCTTGACCTGACGCCCGGAAGGTTCTGTTCTTCTGATTCATTTATGTTGGTTACTACCAGAACATAAACCCCGTTATTCCCTTTGATTGGCTGTGAGATCTGATCGGCTGGCAGAATCGCTGCTGCTGCCAGGACCCTCGGCTCAATGCCTGCACCGGGAAGAGAAACGGATGAGAAATTAATATTGCTTGCCTGCTGAACAGCCAGTCCGGCTTCTAAACCAAGATTCTCAATGTCCGGTGCTGATGCAAGGAAGGCTTCTAAATCTGCAATGATTTTTTCAGCTTTTTTCTCTTTCCTGACTTCAAGCTCTATTTCTGCTTTGACTTGTTCAAACGGTGCAATTCCTTTCTCACGGATCCCTGTAACTGCAGCAATAACATACTTGTTCCCGAATTCAAAAACTTCGCTAGTAATGTCGTGAAGATCTGCTTCAAAAGCCCAACGGATCAGTTGACGTGGATTTTCTAGTCCAGTTATTGTTTTTTGTGATTCAGAAACATCACTGGCATATCTCTTTGTCAGGTTTTCAGAAGTGACCCCCTGGTTGAATTTCTCATACGTGTTATTGAGACCGGCAAATTTTACAGCATCGCTGTATGCACTGCGATAGGTCTCTGAACTTGGCTCAACGTTCCGGGTCAGATATGCTACTTTTACTTTTTTGGAATTACTGCTTTTTGCGGTAACCTGCAAAATGTGTATTCCGAATTGGGTCTGAACTTGTTTTACTTCCCCCGTCTTATCATAAAAACAAGAATCACTGAATGGCTGAACCATAGATCCTTCGGAGAACCATCCAAGGTCTCCACCCTGTGTAGCGGTTCCGTCTGTACCATACTGACTTGCAAGCAGGTCCCAGTTTTTACTATTCTGAAGAACTTCCTCAAGACTGTCTGCCAGAGCAAGTAATGCAGCAGGATCAGTGGATTGGTCAACCTGTAGTAAAATATGTCTTGCCTGTACTGAATCCGGGAGATAATTGATCTCAACTAGTCTGGCCAGGCGGTAAGCTGATTCCTCCATATATGGACCATAAACTGCACCGGGTTCTGAGGAGAACATAAAATCATTAATCTCTTCAGGTAGGTTCCCATTGGTATAATTTATACCATCAAAAGGCTGGTCAGATTCCATTCCCACAAGCGAAACAGCATCTTCTACACTAATAAATTCACCTTTCATGCGATTAACCCATTCCCTTGCTGCACGGTCATCCTCTTCAGAAGCGTTGACTTCATAAATCAGATATTCAATATCCCTTGAAGCTTCCTGCTTATGATCTTTCTGATTGGCTTTGTAATACTTCTGAAGATCACTTTCCGTGTATGAAATGGCAGAATCAGAAATACTGGTGAAGCGTTGCACAATGAAGTTGATATCTGTTCTCTTACTGCTTTCTTTTGCGTTGTTACCTGCTTCCATATTAGTAACGTAGAGTCCTTTGCTTATAAGATTATTATATTTTGAGAAGGTCCGGTCTTTCATGATCTCGTTTTCCAGGTAAAGCCAGATGGTCTTCTGAGCACCGGAAGGATCATCATTCATGGTGCGAATAAACTGAACCAGGAATGAACGGTTAAGAATTCCGGTTTCAGGATCGGCAAAAAGTTGTGTAATAACGGGGTGAGGATTTCTTCCCTGTACCATATCCATGAGTTCATCAGTACTAACTGAAACACCTAGTTCCTGGTATTCATCCATGGTTATATATTCCCTGACCATATCCTGCCAGGTCTGTTCCCTTATGCTCTCCATGGTTTGTTCATCGAGTGATGATTGACCCACCCGGAGGCGATAATATTCTGCTAGTTTTTCAACTCTTGCAGTGTACTCATCATATTGTACAGAATATCCATCTATTTCAGCAAATTCGGATTGTGAACGATTGAAAGCCGTCTGTCCGCCACTTAGAAGATCCTGCAGTACAAATGCGAAGATAGCCATCCCGATAATCACTGCCACCAGTAGTCCAGCACGATTTCTGATTCTCTGTAAAGTTGCCATATAGCTCTAATTAAAACAGTTAAAAAAATTGAGGGTACGAAGATAATAATTATAATAATAAACCATCATGAAGAATCTCAATTTTGATGCTCCCCAGGTTTAATAAGCTGGACCATCTCGATTCTGGTCTCGCTGGCATCAAGAATCTGAAATGTAAATGATTCGATGCTTATGTGGTCATTGAGTTTCGGAATGCTTTCGTAGTGGGTTAGAATAAAACCTGCCAGAGTTTCATAGTCATCTGTTTTAGGTATATCCAATTTGTATTTTTCATTCAGATAGTCTATTTCATGCCTGGCTGAAAAAATAAATTCATTTTCACTGATTTGCTTTTCAGTCAATTCAGAAGTATCATGCTCATCTTCAATCTCCCCGACTATTTCTTCCAGGATATCTTCCATGGTTACCACTCCGCTGGTACCACCAAATTCATCCACAACCACTGAAATGCTTTTATGTTCCTTAATAAATGACTGTAGGAGTTTATTGGCGGGCATGGTCTCCGGCACATGGGGAATGGTCATGATCATGGATTTCAGGTCGCCCGGATTCTTAAATAATTCTTTGGAATTGACATACCCAAGTATATTATCTGTTGAATCCGAATAGATCAAAATTTTGGAAAGTCCGGTTTCGATAAATTTCTGCCTTAGGTCGTCAATGGTACTTGTCTCCTGGAGTGCGACAATTTCAGTACGTGGCACCATGCAGTCCCTTAACCGGACATTCGAGAAATCAAGTGCGTTCTGGAAAATCTTAATCTCATGTTCTGCGTCGAGTATTTCTCCACTTTCGGGATTACTTTCACTCACCAGATCATCCAGATCTACTTTTCCGAATACATGCGGGTAGGATTCTTTGTCCCTTGGTACCCCAAATATATTTCTGAGTATAAATTCAGATATGGAAATGACCAACCAGGTAATTGGATATAATATTATATAGAAGAAAAGAACAGGAATTGAGAAGACCTTTAATGCAAAATTTGGACTGATCCTGAATACTGTTTTCGGAAAAAATTCTGCCGCAAATAGAATTATCAGGGTGGAAATAAGGGTCTGAATGAGGAGCACGGCAAGGTCTGGTTTTATGAAATTACGGATGGCTGGTTCCAGGAGTATGGCCATTACGATACCATAGATTACCAGGGAGATATTATTGCCCACCAGCATAGTCGCAATGTACTCACCGGGCCTGCTAGTAAACAGAGAAATTATTCTCGATCCAAAAGCCCCCTGTTTCTTGTCAAGTTCTATCCTCAGCTTGTTTGATGATATGAACGCAATCTCCATTCCGGAAAAGAATGCAGAGAAAAGAATTGAAAGCAGTATGATAGCCAGGCTATTCATTTTTTATTGTGACGACACTTTTCCCAACTTTTTTAAGCTTGTACCAGGACAGGTCCTGCTTTGCTTCGAACCCGTTTTCACCATAAAAAGTGCCGTCTGTGTTTACAATCCTCGAGCGTGTATGTGAGTAGATAAGGTTTTTCTTTTCATCCCAGAACATGTGTTCCGTGTTGATCTGGCTGCCATTGGAGAGATTTCTGGCTTCCACATTGTTCTTGGCCTCCCAGAGTTGATCTTTCTCAAAATAGACAACATCTTTCGCCTTAATATAGGCTTCAATCTTTAAACTATCGTCGTAAAAATAGGCTGTCATGCCTTTGGGAAACTTAAGATAGGGTTCTTCGATTCTGGCAAAGCGTTGGATTTCCGGTGCAAGTATCCTGACCTTTACCCTGAAAGAATCAGCGTACATTATCTCGTACTGCTGGCCCGAAGCATCTGGCAGATCGGTGATGCTGGTAAATGTATTGATCTTTTCAATATCATTTTCACATGAAGAAAATACACATAAAATGAGTGGCAGGAACAGCAAAATAATGCAATTCCTTTGGCATGCCAACAGACTTTGCCATAGAGAATGGTGTTCTTCCTTATCTGGCTCTGACTTTCGTGGTCTCATTGATCCAGCATCCGACTTTGTAGCTGTCACCTTCTTTCAGACTATAGAAAAATATGGTTTCCACATTGGGAAAATACTTCGAGTAAGTATTAATTCTTTCATTTGCTTTTTCTGTCAATGATGGATCGACAGCTTTTGCTTTAGCATATTTGTCGACGGCAACCCAGTATATGGTAGCCTTTTCAAATTCATCCTCAAAACAATCCTTAGCACCCGCATATGTATCCCCGATTAATATATAGGGGTCTCCCCAGTCAGGCTTGAGCTTTAATGCTTCAAGAGCGTAAGATCTCACCTTGACCACATCATTCAGTTTTACATTAATAATAAATGCCAGCTGATAATAGTAGTCGGCTTTTTTGAGCGGGTTTTCTTCTGAATCAATCGCCTCCTGGTAGTAATCCATTGCCTTATCATACTGCTCTTTTGCAAGGAATAATTTGGCCAGTCCGTATGCCGCTGCTGAGGAAGGTTCCTTTGTGTAGAGAGTTTCTGTTGCTTTCGCATAAAAGGGCTCAGTTTCACATTCCAGCTTTGTCATGAAATCTACCACCCTTTTAAGGTAAGTAAGGTCTCCTTTTCTTTCATCAAATTGCGGTTCAAAGTAATTGATCAGAGATGCACAACTGGGAGCCCCGCTGGCAATAAAGCTTGCATCATTGGCATTCTTAACCTTCAGCAAGTCTGAATCTCCAGGTTTCTGAGTAAGCTGGTAATCCAGAATATCGGAGCTTGTGGCATAATCTTCGATTACCTGTAAGTCGGTAATTTTTCCGGCCTGGAACAGGGTGATGGAACTTGTCATAAACATACCGATAGCCGGTACGGACGTTTTTTGCTTCAGGATTTTCACGGATTTCCCTAAGTATGCGTAAGCTTCTTCAACGATATCAGGATCTTTGCGATATTCCGGATGCCTGAGTATATCATATGCTTTTCTTCCAAGTACGGATCCTTCCTCTTTGTAATAGTTGATCCGCTGGTCATAGATCATTTTTAAGGTATCCAGAAAGACAGCCTTTTGCACCGGGTCTTTTTCTGCATTAATGTAGGTATTGTACATCCGGGCTCCGTCAATATATATATTCTTAGTGGCCAGGGGGCATTCTTTGAAAACGATTCTCCACGGACCGTTGGCGTAGTCATATGCCTTAGATTTGACGTATTCTCGGTAGAGGGAAAGATTCTTGATACACGTTATGCTATCCTCTCCATGCCCGTACTTGCTTCCATCTTCAACCCCTTTTTGGGCTATTGAAGGAATCATAATAAATCCCAGTAGAACAGGTAACAGGATATTTTTCAATACTTTTTTCATTCTTTACTAATTAATCAAACTTTCTCTTCACGAACCAAAAATCATATAAAGTTACACTAAAACTTAAAAACAGGTAATTCTCACGAATCAAATCATTTTCCAGTGTACCTCTTCTACCTGCCTCGATGGCCAGGTTAACCGAGCTTCTCTGGTTCTTTAATGGTAAACCTGCTCCAAAACTTATGCCATAATCTTTCAACTGCTCATCTTCGAACTTCAGGTAGGAGTTCTGATAATGCCCGCCCAACCTGTAAGCAATACGTTTGTGATATCCCCTAAGTGCTTCGGGATCAGGTATTAATTCCATTCCGCCATGGAATGAATTACTCTTTGTAAAGGTCTGATTTGAATAAAATAATGTTGCATTGGACCAATCCTGTTCATAGTAGTCGAATCCTACACTTAACTTATTATTATACTTAAATAATAATCCAGCCCCAATATTACTTGGTATTACTATATTACCCTTTTGACTTGACTCCTCGATTATAAAACGAGGGTCAATTACAGTTGAATCACCGGGAATCGAGGTAGGTGCTCCGGGGAATGTATTTGTTTTCAGAATCCTGTTTTCGGCTGAGATGCTTGTTTTATTATCAAAGATCATCCCAATAGTGATGTTATAATCTTCAAGAAAATCCTGGGAATACTGAATTCCGAGATCGATAATAAAATCGTTTACCAGGGTCCGGCTCTCAATTTTAGTAACTGAATGTGCAGGCTCGAAGGGAAAACTCACCGTTCGCTTCAGATCAATGGATCCAAAAAGATATTTGAAGTTGACCCCAATAGAAAGACGATTAAACAGTTCAATGGATGTTCCCAGAAAGAACTGACTGATTCCTCCATTACCGGTGTATATATAATCCAGAAATCCAATGTTTTCCTTATAATCTTCCTGTTTGATGGAATAGCCGACCTTTGAGTATGGAAGTACACCCACACTTGCTCCCCACCACTTAGTAACAGGGAATGACAGGGCAATGTGATCCATGTTTCCCCCGCTAAAATTATCGGTTCCCCCCTCGTATTCTGTATAGGTGTGATGGCCCATAACGCCAAAATCGAAAAGAAATGACATCGTATCAACAGCTGAATAGGATGCTGGATTGAGATAATTAATATGGTTGTTATCTCTAAGGGCAAGTCCCACTCCCCCCATGGCCCGGTTCTTCGAAAAGCCTGGCTGGGACATGATCCCGAGACCAAATCTCGAATAAGGAGAGTCTGAGTTGCTTTGTGCGAGAACCTGTCCGGCAAGAATAATCAATAAAACTAATACCCGAAACCTTCTATCTATCAACATTGTAATCTAATATTCTATGGAGTCCCTGCAAATTCAAATTAAGGTCCACAAAGATGGAATTTTTTAATTTCTTATCAAAGAACATTGCATCTCCTCCTGTCAATACAACCTTCAGGTCAGGATAACGTATTTTTTGCCTGTTTACGTATTCATCGATCTCGAAAATTATTCCATTCACAACTCCTGCAAGAATGGCACTCTCAGTATCATCCCCCAGGAGAGGTACTGAACCGGATGGCTTGACAAGCGGAAGCTTGTCCGTGAATTCATGCAAGGCACGCAATCGCATGGACATTCCCGGAGAAATATTCCCCCCCAGGAACTCATTCCCCGATGAAACGAAATCAATTGTAATGGCTGTGCCGGCATCGATAACCAGCAGGTTTTTATTCCGGAAACGGTAATTTGCCCCCACTGCTGCCGCAATTCTGTCACGACCCAAGGTTTGATTTGTACGATACAGGTTGGCTATGGGCAGAGGGGTATTCACATCAAGCAGAAGCACAGGGACATTAAAAATATCGAGTTTCTCAGATATCCCTCCATCATTTTTTCGAACACTGGAGATTATGGCATTGTTGATGTCAGGATTTGATTCAAGCAGGTCCACCAGGCTCTCAGTATATTTTCCTTCCCAATGGGAGGTGGATATTATTTTTCCGGAATTAAAGAGGGCCGCTTTAACAGAAGAATTTCCAATATCTATCACCAGGTTCATATCCATTGCAAATTTAAATCATTTTCTCCAGTACCTTTATGGCAGAGGAGATGGAATTGATGTTATCGGTAGACAATCTGAGCTTGCCATCGGATTCCTTCATACTGTATTTTCTTCCCTGGCTCTGGACAAATCCAAGCACCGATCTGAATACATCGGATTCAAAATAGCTGGATTCAGGATTATTAATGAAATGAATGATCATGCGGCTCTTTTTCAGAATGATCTTTTCAAAGCCAAGTTTTATAGCCATCCAGCGAAGGCGAACAACATTCATCAATTCAGAAGTTTCCGGGGGAATGGGACCAAAACGGTCTTCCAGTTCTTTTTCAAATGCCTGAAGGCGTTCTTCGGATGAGATGGAGTCAAGGATTCTGTAAAGCCTGAGACGTTCCGAATTACTTTCAATGTATTTATCCGGAAAAAGGAGGCACAGGTCTGTGTCGATCTGGCTGTCAACCAGATATTTGGGTGTTTCCTTTTGCTCTGCTTCTGTTTTTTGATCCCTGAACAGGTCTTTATATTCGCCTTCCTTAAGTTCCAGCAGTGCTTCATCGAGGATCCTGTGGTAGGTTTCAAATCCGATTTCAGCTATAAAGCCACTCTGTTCTGCTCCCAGCAGATTACCGGCACCCCTTATATCCAGGTCCTGCATAGCAATATTCAGACCGCTTCCGATTTCAGAAAATTCTTCGATTGCCTTCAGCCTTCTCCTGGCTTCGGGAGTTTGCAGGGTCATTGGTGGTGCCAGCAGGTAACAGAAGGCTTTTCGGTTTGATCTGCCCACCCTGCCCCGAAGTTGATGGAGCTCACTAAGACCGAAATGATGAGCCTGGTTAATAATGATGGTATTGGCATTTGGAATATCCAGTCCGGATTCAATAATAGTGGTTGAGATCAGCACATCATAATCACCTTCAATAAAATCGAGCATGATCTTCTCCAGTTTCGGACCCTCCATTTGTCCGTGGGCGACAATGGTTTTGACATCCGGACAAACACGATTCACCAGGGCTTCGATCTCGGCAATATTCTGTATTCTGTTATGGATAAAAAACACCTGTCCCCCCCTGCTCGCTTCATAATAAATGGCCTCCCGGATAATGTCCTCGTTGAAGCTGTGGAGTTCGGTCATGATGGGGAGGCGGTTGGGCGGCGGGGTACGGATGATGGAAAGGTCCCTGGCCCCCATTAGCGATAATTGAAGGGTTCTTGGAATGGGCGTTGCAGTCAGAGTCAGGGTATCCACATTAAGTTTTATCTGCCTGAGTTTTTCCTTCATGGCAACTCCAAATTTTTGTTCCTCATCAATGATCAGAAGTCCAAGATCCTTAAACTGCACATCCTTGCTTACCAGACGGTGGGTCCCAATTAAAATATCGGTTTCCCCCCTAGCCAGTTCCTCCAATGCTTTACGCTGAGCGGCAGGGTTTTTAAGCCGGCTGATATAGTCTACTTTGCAGGGGAAATCTTTGAGTCGTTCAGAAAAGGTTTTAAAATGCTGTAATGCCAGGATGGTGGTGGGAACCAGTACGGCCACCTGTTTACTGTCACTGACTGCTTTGAAGGCTGCCCGTATAGCTACTTCCGTTTTCCCGAATCCGACATCTCCACATACCAGGCGGTCCATCGGAAAATCGGCTTCCATGCCTTCTTTCAGTTCCCGGGTCGCCTTGAACTGATCCTCTGTATCCTCATACATAAAGGATGCTTCCAGCTCAGTCTGTAGATAAGAGTCGGCGGAAAATGCAAATCCATTCTGGGCTTTCCGTTTGGCATACAGTTCAATCAGGTCCTTGGCAATGTCCCTTACCTTCTTCCGGGTATTATTTTTCAGCTTCTGCCAGGTGCCGGTCCCAAGTTTATACACTCTGGGAGGCTGGCTATCCTTTCCCTTGTATTTGGATATCCGGTGCAGTGAGTGAATGCTTACAAAGAGAGTGTCCTGGTCCTTGAAAACAAGTTTTACAGCTTCCTGTTCCCGATTATCCAAACGTATTTTCTCGAGTCCCCCGAACTGTCCGATCCCATGATCGATATGCACCACATAATCACCCGGGTTGAGTCCGGTAAGCTCCTTGACAGTCAATCCCTCTTTCCTGGTGATATGTTCCTGCAGCTTATACCTGTGATACCGGTCAAAAATCTGGTGGTCTGTATAAATGCATGCCTTCAGGGTATGATCAATAAATCCCTCATGCAGGGTTGTAAACAGGACCTGGTATTCGACATCGGCATGTGTATCTTCAAAAATTGCCCCCAGCCGGTTGATCTGTTTCTGGTTATCGGAGAGGATGTAATTGCTGTATCCTTTTGTACTGTGTAGTTTCAAATCATCGGCCAGAAGTTCGAAATTCTTATTAAAAGCCGGTTGAGGAGATGTGTCAAAAGACAGGGTTTCCTGGGGAGAATAGTATACCTGCTGTCCGAATTCAATGATCCTTGAGGCAGCGATTAATTCTGTAAAATGCTTCCCGTCAATCAGGTAATCTGCCTTATTTGAATCGGTGATATGATCTTCATCTTCCTCACGGGCGCCCCTGGTCCTCTCAAAGATTTCATCCATCCGTACACGGGTATAGGCAAGATCATGGGTCCAGTAAATCGTGTCTTTACCAATGTATTCTGTAAATGGAATCATGGCTTCTCCTTCCTCTTCTGATTGCATTTCAACCAGGTTGGGGATAAGGCTCACCTGCTCAAGCTTTTCTATGGAAAGCTGGTTCTCAATGTCGAAACTGCGTATGGAATCAATTTCCTCTCCGAAAAAATCGATCCGAAATGGGAATCTGGCGGAGTAGGAGAACACATCAATTATACTACCCCTAAGGGAGTATTGTCCGGGTTCATAGACAAAATCGACGGACTGAAAATGGCAGGAATCCAGGAAATCTGCTAAAAAACTAAGGGACAACTTTTCCCCTTTCCTGATTCTGAACGCATTATCATTCAGAAATCTTGGGGATACGATCTTCTCTACCAGGGCCTCGGGAAAACTGATTATCACCAGGGGTGCTTTGGCCTGGTTTATTTTCTTCATTACTTCTGTCCGGCGAATTATCTGATCCTTGCTTTTCTGGTAATACTGCACAGATCGTTTGTAAGAGGAAGGGAAGAACAGGGCGCCTTCACCCTCTCCGGTATTTCCTCGCTCGTCTCTGGTATTTCCTGACTTGTCTGCAATATTATCCTGATCGGAGAGAAAATTAATCAGGTCATTCCGGAAATAGGCGGCAGTTTCCTTGTCCGGCAGCACAAAAACATGGTTGCTTTCAGGATTCTCGAGTATACTGGCAGCCACCAGGGCAGGGGATGATCCGCTCAATCCATTCAGATGGACGACCCGGCCATTGGAATCCAGCTTGGATTCATTCGTAAGCCATGAGTTCAATTGTTCAAGCCCTGGCTGATCCTTATAGATGTTTCGAAATTCTCCTGGATTCATTTTTTCGCCGCATTATCCAGCATAAACTGTTTGCAGGATTTTCGGGACTGCGAAGATAATTGATTAAGAATTAATCTTCATGTATTTTTCAGCAAGCTTTACCATTTCAGGTGAACCTGCAAAAAACGGGACGCGTTGATGGATTGAGGTAACCGGTATTTCCAGTATCCTGTTTCCCATTCCGTCGGTGGCGATTCCGCCGGACTGCTCCGTAAGGAAGGCAATTGGATTGCATTCGTAGGTCAGGCGCAGCTTCCCTTCCGGGTGGGCCTTGGTCTGTGGATAAATATAAATTCCACCTTTCAGCATATTGCGGTGAAAATCAGCAACCAGAGAGCCAATATACCGGGAAGTATAAGGCCTGTGAGTAGACAGATCATTCTCCTGGCAGTACTTGATATATTGTTTTACCCCTGCCGGGAAATTGATATAGTTTCCTTCGTTAATGGAATAGGTAGTGCCCAAATCCGGCATATTTATTTTTCGGTGGGAAAGAAAATACTCCCCAATAGACGGATCGAGGGTAAAACCTGTTACTCCCATTCCAGTCGTATAAACCAGCATGGTTGAGGATCCATATAATACATAACCGGCTGCCACCTGTTCTGTACCCCTTTGCAAAAAATCCTTCTCCTCAGAAGCTGTGCCGACCTCGCTGATCCTTCTGTAAATACAAAAAACAGTACCAATTGAAACATTCACATCAATGTTGGAAGATCCGTCAAGGGGATCCATGCAGACAATATATTTACCTTCTCTTGACAGATCACTCTCAAAGGATACAGACTCTTTTTCTTCTTCCGTTGCAAGTCCGCAAACCTCCGTACTTGAACCAAGAATTAACTTAAACTGCTCATTGGCATAATCATCCAGCTTTTTTACCTGCTCACCCTGGATGTTCTCCTTGCCTGTTTCGCCCAGAATATCTACCAGACCAGCCATATTCACTTCCCGGTTGACAATTTTTGAGGCAATCCCGATATGATTCAAAAGACGTGTAAGATCCCCGGTAGCATAGGGAAAAGCGTTTTGTTGAGCTACTACAAATTCACCCAGGGTCAGGGCTCTGAATTTCTTTGCCATAAGAGATGGTTTTCGGATTTCTATGAAATAAATGTACTACTTTTTTTAAGTACAATAGTTTAATAAATTTGCAGTCCCATATCAAATATAATAATTACAAGCATGATCGTTTTTAAGTTTGGAGGAGCATCGGTTAAATCTGCAGACGCTGTCAGAAATGTGGGGGATATCCTAAAGAGGTATCCCAGGGAGAAAATTGCTATTGTAGTCTCGGCGATGGGTAAGACCACCAATGCCATGGAGGATATTGTTGATCATTATTTTCATAAAAGGAAGAAAGAACTCACAAAGGCAGTAGATGAGAGGAAAGTCTTTCACCTGGGAATAGTAAGTGAATTATTCCCCGATGCTGAACATCCTTTCCATCAGGAGTTTATGAAGTTTTATGCTAGCATGGAGGAGAGACTGGAGAAAGCTCCAACCCTGAATTACGATTATGATTATGACCAGATTGTCCCATTTGGTGAGATGTTTTCCACCAAAATAATCTCTGCATTCCTGAATGATGCAGGCATTGATAATAACTGGATGGACATCAGGCCATCCATTAAAAGTAATAACACTTTCCGCGAGGCAAGAATCGATTGGCCATTATCTACCCAGCAGACAAAAAAGAATTTCAACTTCAGAAATACCCGTGTATACATTACCCAGGGATTCGTGGCATCAACTATAAATGATATTACAACAACCCTGGGAAGAGAGGGTTCAGACTTTACTGCGGCCATTCTTGCCCATATCCTGCTGGCCGAATCTGTGACTATCTGGAAAGATGTTCCCGGTGTCCTGAACGCAGATCCGAAATGGTTTGACAATACAGAGAAACTGGATAAAATATCCTACCAGGATGCTATAGAACTCGCCTATTACGGGGCATCTGTTATTCATCCCAAGACGATTAAGCCCCTTCAGAACAAAAATATTAACCTCTATATTAAGTCCTTTATTCATCCGGATGAGGAGGGAACCCTGGTAGGGAATCTTCAGTATGACAAACTGATCCCTTCATTCATATTCAATATGGACCAGGTACTTATCCGGATATCCCCAAAAGATTTCTCATTCATTGCTGAAGACAACCTGGAAACCATATACGGGTACCTGCACAAGCATGGTGTCAAGATTAACCTCATGCTGAACTCCGCGATCAGTTTCCAGATCTGTATCAGTAATAATAAGCGTAAGGTAAGGAACCTGGTGGATGATCTCGAGAAAGAATTCAAGGCGGTGTATGAAACGGGACTGGAACTTATTACCATCCGCTACTTTGACCAGAGCACCATTGACCGGGTAATGATCAATAAGGAATT
>JAUUZM010000065.1 GCA_030589965.1 Bacteroides sp. | reverse complement strand
TAATTTCTATTTTTACTTTCAATATCGCAAGCCTCAATTTAAACCAATCAATTATGAAGTATTTACTTTTTCTTCCTGCCCTGATCCTGTTTAGCTGTGCACCTCAGAATAATACTGAGGTTAGTCTGTTTATGAGATCAGACAGCATCTATGTAGCAGAAGTTTCTGATGAATCCGGTGATTTGTTCAGGACAATTGGACATCATGGTCCTGCCGTCGAAAACGAATGGCTGGGACTACGTATCTATTTTGATTTTAAAGCGGCCATTGATGTCTATTCCAAGGCGAAACCCGGACTTGAATTACTGGAAGCTAAATGGTATCCCACACCGAAGCAGCAAAAAACCGGATGGGGTGCGGATTACTATAAAGCTGGGACTACAGTTGGACTTGGAGGTGTGAGACTCTGGGACGGTGAAAAAGTGGTTCTCCTGGATCCGGTAACAAACCGAACTGCCAGGGTTGTAAAGGAAAAAACTTCATCCTATATGGAAATGCTCTCGGAAGGTGTTCCCTATAAGGACGGAAAGGTTGATGTCCTGGTAAGGGTAACTGTATATTCAGGAAAACGTGAGGCCAAAGTTGAAGCCAGTGTTATGGGAAATGATCCCGTTCAGTTTGTATGCGGCATCAATTACTGGGATGGACAGGAAGTATTAAAAGGTGAAAACTTTATTGTTACCTGGGGACTGCATCCGGAAGACGTGGCAGCAGAAAGCATTGAGCTCGGTGCGGCATTTATTTATAATCCAGATGATTACGTGCAGGCAATTGATGACAGCACACAACATCTTTTGGTCTCAAAGCCTACTAAATCATTGGAGACCTGGATCACTGCAGCCAGCCAGAAAGAAGCTGAAATCAATACTCTGGACGAGCTGATAGCTCATGTGAAGAGTATAGGGAATTAATCTTCCTGCAAAACCGGGTGATTTTGCATTTCACCTTTCAGTTCTTCTTGAATAGTAATTTCTTCAGGTGTAAGCGAATCAGGTTTCAGGGGCGTTTTCTCAAGGATATCCCTGGAGATATTATAGTAAAGTCCGTCCCTGTACAACTTATAATCAATGGTTCTGACAAATTGATTCCGGTACTGGTTAACCCTACTGCCCCATTGCGGATCGTAGTGTACAAATACAGTTTCCCTTGAATTGTATTCCTCTCCCTTAAGCAATGGATAAAAACTTTGCCCATCTGTTTCTGTATCACGATCTACTATTTCCGCCAGGGTAGGAAAAAAATCGCTGAAGGAGATCAAGCCATCGTACACGGATCCTTTCTTTATCTTCCCTGGCCAGTAGGCAATAAAAGGTACATGCGTGCCGGCATCAATGGTATTGCCCTTCCCTCCCTGGATTGATCCATCGGGAATGGGGGTGTAAATGGAAGGATGAGTCCCATTATCTCCTGTAAACAAAACAATAGTATTCTTGTCGATATCAAGATCCTTAAGCTTCCCGGCAATTTTGCCGACAATCTTATCCGTATAAGCAACCATATCCTTGAAATAAGCCGTATCCTTTTTGTATCGCTTTTTTGGATCTGCCCATTCTTCTGAATCAGGGGTCGGGACGAAGGGATCATGCACAAGTACCATGGGGTAGTAAACAAAGAATGGCTTTTCTTTATTCCTGCTTATAAAATCGAGAATATAATCAGCGAATACATCTGGGCCGTATCTATCCTTATCCCGATCCAGCAGTACACCATTCTGCTCGATCAGCGGATTGGCAAACCTTTCTCCCTCTTTTTTACCGTGAGTCAGTTGCCAGAGACAGTATTCGTCAAATCCGAATTTCATGGGACTCAAACTATCACTCCATTCAGGCAGACTGTCTTTGTAGGCCAATCCGTTGAGCTGCCATTTCCCCGCAATGAGTGTCTCGTACCCGGCATCCTGCATCAGGTTTCCAAAGGTATACTGATTGGGATTCAGATATCCGAAGTACTCATAGTTTCGATAATTGTAAAGGCCTGTCATAATTTTCACTCTTGAAGGGGTGCAAAGAGGCTGAGATACGCATTGGTCAAAACGTATCCCGTTTGCTGCCAATGAATCAAGCACTGGAGTACTGTACCTGGCACCCTCATAGCTGCTTATACATTCATATCCCATATCATCAGCCATAATCAGGATGACGTTAGGATTTTGCTCAATCTTTTCGGTCTGACAGGCCCCAGAAATTATTATAAGAATGATGGATACTGGTAGGATCGCATTCTTCATTGTCTGATTTCTTTAAAGTTTTTCGAATGGATTAAATGTATAGAAAAATATTTACATCTTTTAAGATTACCCTTTGCCCGACTTGTGAGAATTTTCCTGGATGTATTCAGGGAGCAAAGGGACGTAGGTTCGAATCCCAGGAAAGGAGGATGGCTATAAGCGTTTTAAGCTTGGTCCCGGAAAATCAAGCTTCACAGCCCATTAGAAGCGTATTGCAATTTTTATTTTTGATAACAACTAAACTCGAAATTTACCGATATTGAACCAACATTAAATTTGTTAAATTGCACAAAACAATACCAGAAATGAATACAGACAGATCCCAACAGAAATTGCAAAGATTTATCCTATTGTTCCTGATGATTGTTTCTTTCAGCAACTTCTCAGTTTGGGCCCAGGATGGCTGGTCCATTGCTGAGGACGAGTTCGGAGAACTTGTACAAATCGATGTGGAGAAGATAAATGACTGGGCGGATGTACCCTGTGTAAAGCAATGCATAGAGATACCTCCCGAGCAGGACCAGGATCTGCCTCAGCATGGGGTAATATCAAATATGAAGGATGTGGACGGGGATGGGCGACAGGATATTTTCTGCAGGCTGGTCGAGAAACCTTACTCCCGTATTGCCAGGTTCGATGACAAGGGCAAACAGGTTTGGGTCAGCGAGATACTGGCACCCGGATCGGGGGATGAAAGCGGATTGCCTATTGTTGACCTGGATAATGATGGTAACTATGAACTTGTCACATCCCAATGGGCAGTGACCTATTGTCTGGATGCAGCTACCGGGAAGATTAAATGGAAAAAAGAACTGGACAAAGGCGGTCATCCCGGTCCCGGGACATGGGATTACCCCATGGTTGTTGGTCATTTCGGGGATAAAGAAAAGCTGGGAATGGTGGTTCGGGTTGGACTAAAAATGCTATGTCTGGATCACCGGGGTGAGGAAATATGGTCACATCCCTTAGCGGGAGATGATTATGGACATGCCCTTGCACGGGGAGATATAAACGGAGATGGATTGGATGAAGTTTTTTCTTCAAGGAACGGGATCACTGAAGCTTTTACTCCTGATGGTAAACTCCTCTGGAAGGATACCAGCCAGAAAAACCACAGCGATAATTTTGCCGTTTGTGATTTCGATGGAGATGGCAAGACAGAAGTCATATACGATCACGACGGATGCGGAGGAGCAGGTCCCCTCTACATCGTTGACGGGAAAAGCGGGAAGTTAAAAAACAGCATTGACTACCGGAAAGAGGGAATGAATCACTGCCAGGGATGGGCATTCGGGGACTTTAACACCGACTCCCCCGGTCTGGAACTTGCTGTAAGTGCCAAATCCGGTCCGGTGCTAATGTACGCCTCATCCGGTGATATACTGTGGAAACGCAGTACACCCAATGCCCTGGTTACGAAAGGGGACTGGGATGGAGATGGGGTACTGGATATCCTGGTCTTTGCCATTGGCATTAACCTGGAACCCATCTGGTCTGTTTGGAATGGAGATGGGGAAAGGCTGTATGCCATGTCCTTGCTACCAGCACCAATTAGAACACATGCTACTATGTGTGGACCCGGACTGGGTTACGATGGGTATACCGATCTGGATGGGAACGGAAGAGCCAACATACTAATGGCCCATGGTCCCTGGAAAATCGGAGAACAACCACAGTACCTGCTTCATATGGAAGGCGGCACAGAAAAATTAAAAAGGTAGCAGTTAATCCTGTAATTATTCAGTCATTTCAAATCCATTCAACACTTTAACATCTTTTCGGCGGGAATCAGGAGTAACCTTAAGATTGACAATTTTGCCATCGCGCACACCAGCCTCGACCACTGTATTGCTAGGTGCGTGCAACTTGAAATCTACATCCCAGTCCCGCGGCCAGGCAGGTAATAGCAAAATCTGATCATCAACCGTTTGCATCAGCATTTCCTGAAGCTGGATCATTCCCGAGGATCCATGATCCAGGTCGGGTCGCGCGTTAAAATCCCTGGTATCATAAAATGCAGGGTAACGTGGCAGCTCCCATTCGGGATTCATCCAGTGTAAAGGCCAAATGGAAATCTCACTTCTCTTCAATGCCATCTCCTTTCCACTCGGATCCGGCCAATGAGGATGAAGCAACTTGGCCAGCAGGTATTCCCGGGCCTCTTCGGTCAATCCCAGGCAGGCCGTGAAGATCCCTCCCTGGAACCATCCAAAGTAGGATTTCTGTCTCATCTCATCATTATATCCATATTGCCATGTATTCCTGGCCAGTTCGAGATCCGGTCGCCCTACACCGTACAGCCGGAAGGGGAATACTGAATACAGCTGGGGTAGTTCCATATTGTTGTCCCAACGCTCCATGCTCCATTGTTCGGCAGGTGAGATCACAGGGTAAAAGGGCAAATAGCCTCTGTCCGGAGGAATCCCCTTGGAAATCATTCGAACCGGGATTTCCGGCAGACGTGTACGGAAATCCTTATAGAACTCACGGTCCTCTTTATTGATCTTATCGTTCGGAAGAGCTATCAGTTCATCACTCAGGGCTATCAACCCGGAGAGGGCACAGGCGGGATTTTTCGCTTCTGGGTAGATTTCAAGAGCGTTGGCGGGATAAATAACCAGTTGTCCCTTTTCATCCAGTTCACTTCCTGTGCTATCCTTATAATGCTTCCGGTAATATGAATCATAGAAGCGAATGATGGCATCGGCATAAGGAATATATTTTTGGTAATCCTGATCCGTGTAGTTTCCAGCTTCCAGCATCATCAGGGCAAATTCCATGCCCGATGTCCAATGGTGCCGGAGAACTTCAGGACTGGAGGTTCCATCTTTCCTGGCCATACGAACGGGCATTCCGAAAACATCAGGGCATTCCGGAAACACCGCTCCGTCCACATTCCAAAAGTGCTTAGCCCAGGCCCGCTCTAGGTTCAACCTTGAGGCATAAAAGTCAAAGGCCACCTGCATCACATCCATATCACCCGTCTTAAGAAGGGGCCAGTAGGACAGGCGTTGGTTTTGTGATGTAAAACCTGCATGTCCCCATTGACGCGAATCAGGATTGGTCTCTGCAATAAAGGCAGCACCATTGAATAGGTTCGGGAAGCGGCCGGAAGTGTTGGCCGCCAGCATGGCGCGAAAAAGTTGATAGTTACGTCCCGCCTGCCAGGCAGGGTTCTCCTTATCAGCCTCAGGATTAATAACGATATAACTCCGATTCCAGAAGGAAGTCCACCAATCCCGTGTTTTGTCCAAGTCCAGCTTGCTACGTTTAAGAGTTTTACCCTCAAGATCTGCCACAGCCTTTTCCCATGACTCTATGGTTGGATCCTGTTCAATCCGTAAGGAGAGCTGGATATCAAGTTTTCTGATGGGCTGTTCCGATTTGAGCTGCCAGCCACGGAATTCCCGGCCTTCATGGTCTCCTGAAACCTGTTCAGCTGCAATCATTCCAGTCCCCCTCATCCTACCCCCAAAAGTCAGGTTTTCAATCGGATCCGGGACTGATGAAGAGATTGCCTGGATTCCTTGTTTGGAAATAGATTCGGATCGTGCGATTGAAGGTCCCTCATTTCTAAAGCTCCATAAAACCGAATTGTCTTCAAATCTTGCATCACCCCTCCATGTCTCCACCTGTGCAGTCACATGCATCGATCCGCTGGCATCCCCTTCTATATGAACGACCGGCTGAAAGACATCTACCCATATCTGCAAACGAATGGATGTACCATCTTCAGCCTCCCCAATAATCCGTACACTATTTGTGGCCAGGTCTAATTCCTGTCTGAACTTACCGGAAAAAGGATTAGGCGTGATATTCAAACGAACCCGGCACAATTTAACATTTGCCACTTTCCCAGGTACACTTCCGTCTACCCAACTGTCGGGTGAGCCGATATAGAAGAGTAAATCATTTTCAGTGGTCCATACATTTAAAGCAATATTTCCCCCGCCGATAGGCATGGAATGAATGGCTTTTTCTCCCGGAGTTGTCCATACAACATTGTAATCCTTGAGCCAGGATAGAGGATCTGATACAGAAAAAACACTTCCAGTAAAAAACAGAAAAATTGATAGTATTAAGATTCCTCGGAATCGTTTCATAACTCGTCAATTAATATTATGCCTTATGTCAAAGTTAACAGAGAAAAGGACAAATGGTCTATGAAATACTATTCATTATCAGGGATTCCCTTGATTTTCTGATCAATTATGGTGGTAATGATCTTTTGTCCATCAGTGGTCAGGTATATCCCGTCGATGGAGAGGTATTCAATCCGCTCTGTACTTTCTTTGTATTTGGCGATCAGAATTTTTTCATATAATCAAGGAATATCTTTGCCGTTCTATCCAGGTTTTCAATGGACCCTCCTCCATCCAGAACCTCACACATCTCATAAACGATCCATCCCCGGTAACCGATTTCTTTAAGCGTAGCAAACCAGGATTCATAATCGATCATCCCCTTGCCCATCGGAACGGCCCTCATAACCTCCTGACCTGATTTATAATTGGTGAGATGGTGTACATAATTATATCGTGGGTGCACTACGTAATCCGCCGCAATGGTATTAATGATGAATGGTTTCATTTTAAGAATGGACTCCTTTAGTTGTTCGGATGTGAGTCCCTCCAGCGTTGGCGACCATGCATCCCATCCCGCCATAACATTCGGATGGTTTACTTCCTTAAGAAGCCAGTACATCACATCGTGGTGCAGGGCAATGTCATGATGGTTCTGAACTGCCAGGGTTACACCATGCCCGGCTGCAAGTTCACCGGCCATTTTCAATCCGGCCACCACTTCTGCATATTGTTTATCGTAAGGAATCCCTGGCCTTTCATAGCCGGTAAAAATCCTTACCATGCTGGTCCCGAGATCCGAAGCAAGCTCCGCAATTTCACCCACCCAGGCAGCCTGGATCTCAGCATTCGGAATACCCGGTTTGTCAATTCCGGCTGTGAAATCCGTATAACCGGCCAATCCGACCAGGGTAAGTCCCAATGATTCAATTTTTGCCTTCAGCCTGGCCCTGTCAGCCTTGTCATAATCGTGGGGGGAGACATGGGGGCGCTTGGCCACCAACATCACTCCCTCATAGCCCAGTTCTTTGGCTTTTTCAAGAAATTCATCCACGGTAAGTGGGGTCTGTCCCCTCCAAATCCCAAGATAACTGACAGAATGAAGGCATGTTTTTACCTGAAAATCGGCCGGGTCACCGCTTGGCGGAAGCTGGGAAAATAGCGGAACGGCAAGAAGATGAATAGCAAGCAGAACAAGGTATAATTTTTTCATGGCTAAAGATCTTTAAATAAGTAAACCGGGATGTAGATTGTATAAAGTTAGCAATTTGCCTTGCAATGTCCTGACAGGCCTTTGCTTTTCTGCTCCAACACAAGGGATTGTCAGCTTCTGTTCAATGGGACTCTTTTTAGTTGCATATGTGTCTTTGGCAAATAATCTTTATGTTTGATTCCTCTGAATTATTATTCCTATTGTAGAAGATAACTATAATATTTATGAAAGTTTTGATTTTAGGTGCAGGCATGGTAGTAAAACCCATGGTGCATCACCTCCTTGATAACCAAATAGATGTAACTCTTGCCAGTCGCACCAAAGCAAAAGCCGACAAAATGCTGGAGGGATATACCGGAGGAACAGCCATTGCCTGGACCACTGAGCAATCGGATTTGTTGGATGAGCTTATCCGGACCCACGATCTGGTGGTCAGTCTCCTCCCCTATACGCATCATGTGACTGTTGCAGAAAAGTGTATTGCCCTGGGTAAGAATATGCTGACTACTTCCTATGTATCGCCTGAAATGAAAGCGCTCGATTCCAGGGCCAAAGATGCAGGGATCATCATTCTGAATGAGATCGGTGTTGATCCGGGATACGATCATATGACAGCTATGGAAATCATTGACAGCGTACACGATGAAGGTGGAAGTGTGGATGAATTTTTCTCCTTATGCGGTGCCCTTTGTGCTCCTGAAGCATCGGATAATCCATTCAGGTATAAGTTCTCCTGGTCGCCCAAGGGGGTTGTGATGGCCAGCAACAACGGGGCCCGGTTTATTAAGGATGGTGAATTGCTTGAGATGGATACTTCGGAGATATTCAAGAAGCCCATGGAGATAGAATTCCCCCAGGTAGGTAATATGAATGTTTATCCTAACCGGGACTCACTGCCCTATATGGATCTGTATGGAATACCAGAGGTAAAAACCATGTACAGAGGGACATTTCGGTATGAGGGCTGGTGTGCTGCCATGGACCTGCTCAAAGCACTTCATCTGACAGGCTATAAGGAAATGGAATTGAGGGGTAAAACTTATGCACAGGTAACGGCCGAACTTAACGGATTCAATATTGAAACTCTCAGGAATGATATCTTGACAAAATACAATCTGGAGGAAACTGACCCCGGCTTACAGGCCATAGAATGGCTGGGGGTATTGGATCATACGCCTGTTCATCTTGAGAATGGTTCTGCGTTTGACCTGACCTCGGACCTGATGATTGAGAAGATGATGATGAAAGAAGATGAACGGGATATGGTGATCATGCAACACATTTTTCATGTGACACTATCCAATGGTAATAAGGAAAAGATCGTGAGCAGAATGCTTGATTACGGAAACCGGAATTATACCTCGATTGCCCGTACGGTTACCTTACCGGCGGCCATCGGGGTGATGTTAATTCTGGACGGAAAAATCAAAGATAAAGGAGTACATATTCCTATTAAGAAGTCAATCTATGAACCGATTCTTGCAAATTTGGCTAAATTAGGAATCTCAATGAGTACATCAGTTGAAGCAGAATCAACCAATAATAGAGGATGAACCATTCAAGCAAATCCCGATTATAAGTGAGGTAGTATTGAAAGTACTTCTTAAGATTAAAATAGTGGTTCTGGTTTTCATGTTGCTTGGCTGCGGCAGGAATCAACAGGACCCGGCAGTACTGGTTTTCATTAAAGGTAAGACGGCTGAATGGATACGCGACGGGAAGCCATTGCCAGCCAGCGATTCCCTGTTTTACCTGGATCAGCCTGCACCCCACTTCAGGAAAGAATTCACAACAGAAGATGCCGTTCAAAGTGCCAGCTTGTTTATTACCGCTGCCGGTTATTATACCGCCTTTGTCAACAATCAGGGCATTGAAGAAAATGTACTCGATCCCGCATGGACCGATTTCAGTAAGAGGATCTATTATGCCGAATACGATGTTACATCTCTGATAAGTGAGGGCGATAATTGCCTGGGAGTAGTCCTCGGGAATGGTTTCTACAATCCCCTGCCCCTTCGGAAATGGGGACGGAGGAATTTAAGAAATGACCTGAGTGTCGGCAAACCAGAATTTATCGCAAAGCTCATCATCCATTATAAAAATGGCAAATCGGAAGAGATCGTTTCCAACCATACCTGGAAATACGCTTACGGCCCCCTCATCAGGAACTCTGTTTACCTGGGTGTGACTTATGATGCCCGTAAGGAAATACAGGGATGGAATACTCCAGGATATGATGATAGTGTATGGACTGTGGCAGAAGTTGGCAAAGGTCCGGGCGGGATGCTGCAAGCGGCATTTTTTTCCCCGGTAAGGGTAACAAGGGAAATAACACCGCATGGGATTACTTCCCCTGAAAAGGGAATTTATATGGTAGATATGGGGGTAAATTTTACCGGCACCTATGACATTAAAATATCCGGAAATACCGGTGACACCATCATCTTCAGGTTTGGAGAACGTATCTATGAGGATGGCAGACTGAATCCTATGACAAGCGTGATCGGACAGATAAAGAGAAAGGGAATAGGCGGTGCAGGTGCGCCGGAAATTGCATGGCAAACCGATACATATATATTCGGTGATAATCCGGATGCCAGGTTTAGTCCATCTTTCACCTATCATACATACAGGTATATTGAGATTTCAGGATTAGCTCAGAAACCTGAGATTTCGGATGTAGTTGGACTTTTCACACATACTGACATACCCCGGAATAACAGTTTTACCAGTTCTTCAAAACTTCTGAATTCCATCCAGGAAGCCACGATTAGAACCTTCCGTGCAAATCTTGTAAGTGTGCAGTCAGATTGCCCGTCAAGGGAGAAATTCGGCTATGGAGGCGACCTTAATGCCACCAGTGAATCCTTTATCTGTAATTTCGATATGCAGGCTTTCTACCGAAAGACCATTTACGATTGGCTGGATGCCATGAACGATTCCTGCTTTGTGGATACTGCCCCTTTTACCGGTATAAGGTATTGCGGGTTAAGCTGGGAATCGGCCTACCTCATTACCCAATATTACCTGTATCTATATTACAACGATACGGAACTCGTAGAAGAGCTGTACGGGGAGAACATAAAGTGGATGGAAAAGGCAGCCCGCCTACATCCGGATGGTCTGGTTGAAAGTGGCCTGAGCGACCATGAATCACTGGAGCCGGTTCCTGTAGAACTGACAGGCACTGGCCATTACCTGCAATGTGCCATGGTGATGGCTACATTTGCATCAGTTTTGGGAGATAGGGAAGCTGAAAAGCAATATGAACAGCTTTCGGAGCGCCTGAAAGGAATTTTGAAAGAGGAATTCTGGGATAAACCTTTTGCAGGGAACATAAACAGGCAGACCCTGTTCTCGACCTTGCTGTATCATGGAATTATACCTGAGGATGAAATTGAAGCTGCAAAAGACTCACTGGTGAACGCCGTGAAAAATGGTCCTTCCGGACACTTCAACACCGGGATTTTCGGCACCAAGTATGTTCTGGAAACCCTGTCTGAATTCGGTTCTCCTGACATGGTTTACGATATAGTAAACAATACGGCGTACCCGGGCTGGGGACATATGATCGATCATGGAGCGACTACCATCTGGGAGACCTGGAAGGAAAGTGACAATACCTATTCCAACTGCCATCCCATGTTCG